>JAGHCZ010000083.1 GCA_021160205.1 Nitrososphaerota archaeon
ATATATTTCAGGAAAACCTCGTCTGTTTTTCTCGCGCAGGGGCTGATGCCGGTTATGTTCCTGACGTAAAATACCTTTTCTATATTCGAGGAAGCGGATTATCGCGTCGAAAGCGATGTAGGTTCTCGCGTGGCCCAGGTGCGCTACGTCTTGAACCGTTGGTCCGCAGACGTAAATTTTGACCAGATCGGGCTGAAGGGGCTCGAAAATTTCGAGTTTTCTTACAAGGGTGTTAAATACTTTAATTGGCATTCGGCGATTCCCGCGGCATATTCGGATATAAACCCTACCCCAACGTGAGCGAAAAATTTATAAATGAATTTCCTCATGCAGGAGGCGGGAGGTATAAAAAGTTTAGGGGGAAGAAACGTGTCATCTACAAGAAAAACCAAAATTTGGAAGGCAGGTATGATTTGTCCGGAATGCGGCAACGAAGTACTAGTTTACGACCCGAGAAGCGGGGAAATTAGCTGTCCAAGCTGCGGTTATGTTGTTCAAGAAAGAGGAGTTGATAGGGGCCCCGAGTGGAGAAATCTAGATGAGGAGGAGGATAGGAGCAGGGCTGGGGCGCCGCTTTCCATAATGTATAGAGATCACGGTCTCTCAACTATAATTGATAGAATTGACGAAGATGCAACGGGTAGAAGGCTCCCCAAGGAAACTAGAGAAAAGCTGCTGAGATTGAAGAAGCTCGATGCAACTTCTCAGGTAAGCGCTTCCGAAGCTCGAAATCTCCAACAAGCAGTGAATATTCTCCAGATTTATGTGGATAAGCTTCATCTAAGCCAGGCAATAGCTGAACGCGCCATGTTCATTTACAGAAAGGCGTTAAAAGCTGGGCTCGTCCGGGGAAGATCCATCAGATCTATAATGGCTGCGGCGGTTTATGCGGCTTGCAGGTTAATGGGTGCGCCGAGAGATTTAAGGGAGTTGGAGAAAGCGTATCCGATAGTTAAGAGGAAGACGATAGCGCAAGGCTATAGGCTTCTCTTGAAGCATTTGAACCTAAAGGTGCCGGTAGCAGATCCAGCGATTTACCTCAATAAGATAGCGTCAAAGGTAGGGCTTGATCAGGAAACGGTTCAAGAAGCTTTAAGGATCTTACAGAAAGCGCATGACAAGGGCGCGACCATCGGAAAAGACCCCGTCGGAATGGCAGCAGCCGCATTGTATATGGCCTGTCAAGAAAGGGTTCAGCCGATAACTCAAAAAGATATTGCGCGGGCTGCGGGCGTAACCGAGGTTACAGTGCGAAATAGGTTTAAGGGTTTGAAGGAAGTTCTCGAGGAGCAGCCCGCGTGAGAGTCTCCACGCTTTAGAGGATTTCGATGTTTTCTTCTAAGAGGCCCATCGATAATAAAATTTCTTTGACTTTTTGTCTATGATCTCCTTGTAAAATAATTACGCTGTTTTTAACGGTTCCTCCGGATGCGCAAGCCGCTTTTAGCTTCTTCGCTATCTTGTGTAGATCTTCTTTGCCGTTGTCGAGTCCTTCGATAATAGTTACGGGCTTACCCCATTTCCTCGTTTCCAATTTGATCTTTATTCGCTGTTGCTCGCGGCTTATAGTGCCGCAAACGCAGATTGACTTCGGCAGGCCGCAAACTGGGCAGATCTCCTCCATCACCTACCTCCTTTCATTTTTTCTGATGCATGAGGGTTATATAAACTTGATTCTCTTTACTTTTCTGCAAAAGTGAACTTGGTTTTTGAGAGAAAATATCAAAATACCTTAAATATATGAAGGAGGCTGAGCGCGGATATTCTGAAATGAGTAACCTAAAGGTAGACGAGCGATTCATAACTTCTCTCGCGTCCAGGCTGGTTAAGATAAATTCCGAGAATCCTCCTGGAAGAGAGGGCGAAATCGCCAGCTTCGTGGCTGAGAGGCTTTCAGACCTAGGCCTGAGGTCTTGGATCGATAGGTTTAGAGATCGAGCGAACGCCGTTGGAGTTTACGAAGGAGGAAACGGGTTTAGCCTCATGCTTATAACCCATCTGGACACGGTTCCCGCGGGAGATAAAGAAAACTGGAATTTCCCTCCATTTGGAGGAATAGTCAAAGATGGAAAATTATATGGAAGAGGCGCCGCCGACGCGAAGGGCCCACTCGCATCCATGCTTGGAGCCTTAAAGCTCTTAGCAGATTCGGGTTGGAAAGTAAATGGCAAAATAATCTTTGCAGCGGTCGCGGACGAGGAGGTGAATTCTGAGGGGGTGAAAAGGCTTATTGCGAAAGGAGTTAAAGCGGATTCGGCTATAGTCGGAGAGCCGACGAGCTTAAACGTCTGCGTGGCGCATAAGGGGAGGCTGCTATTTTCTGTAGAATTTCTCGGAAAAGCGGCTCATGCCAGCTCCCCGCGCTTAGGAATAAACGCGATATATCCCGCATCCGAGTTCGCGCTAGAGGTCGCGAAGATTTCGGGCGAAGCATTCGAAAAACATCCGTTGTTGGGGTCTTCTACAGCCGCGCCTACCATCGTCCGAGGAGGAATTAAGGATAACATGATACCTGAGCACGTCGAAATTTGGATCGATAGGAGAGTTCTTCCAAACGAGAAACTCGAATCGATTATCGGCTATTACAGAAACGTAGCCGAGAAGGTTGCAGCTAGACATGGGGCAAAAGCAGATCTCAGAATCAAGAAATGGGTGCCGTCTTCCGAAGTAGACCCAAGTTCTAAAATCGTCACAGCCGCCATCGATGCGGCCTCAAAGATTTTGGGCATCCAAGCAAAGCCTGTCGGATTTCAAGCTACCTGTGATATGAGCTTTCTCGTAAACGAGGCCGAAATTCCTTCGATAGTGTTCGGGCCGGGAAGTCTTGATCAAGCTCATACGGTTGACGAGTGGGTTGAGGTCGACCAATTATTTGCAGCGGCCAAGATTTATGCCGCCGTGGCCCTCTCTCTTCTCGGATCGAAGAACTAGCTTTCCTCGTGGGCTTTCTTCTTTTTCTCGTAATCCTCTCTGCTCATTTTAAGCCTTGCAGGCGCTCCTACAACCACTTGGTTAGCTGGGACGTCTTTGGTAACGATAGCGCCCGCGGCGATCACAGCGCCTTCACCCACCTCGATGCCCGCGATCAAGATCGCGCCTGCTCCAATGACGGCTCCCTTCCGGATTCTCACCCCTAAAAGTCTCCCGCTAACTGGATACGGGTCGTTCGTGACGATCGCTCTTGGCCCTATGAATACGCCGTCTTCTACTATCGTTAAATGAGGCAGGTACACCCCTGACTGTATGTTCACGCTCGCTCCGATCATTACGCTGCCGTCGAGCTGGGTGAAGCTCCCTATCTTGCTGTTCGCGGCTATTTTCGAGCCTTCTCTCACCATGACGCCGTGGCCCATTTCGACGTTGTCCCCGACTTCAACTTCCTCGTAGATTATCGACTGGCTTCTAATGATGCATTTCGATCCTATTCTCGCTCCAGAGCTTAGGTCATCAAGTTCCTCAAGTTTTCTCGGAAGCTTCCGAAGCTTCTCCCTCTTAGGGTATCCTATGCAAACGAGCTGATCGATTATCGTTCCATCACCTATGATGCTCTTTCCCAGAATGATCGATGGCCTCAGAACTGCGCCGCGGACGACCGCTTTCTCGGATACAAATCCGCACATCGCACTCTAACACCTAAACGGCAATACTTATTTTTGCCCGATTGATTATGCGATAATGTGGGCTCTGCCTCTCTGATAAAGAATTTCGACGAACTAATGCACGCGAGACGCGGGAAGCTGGCCGCGCTGAGGAGGTCTTCTTTGAGGGCGGTTGAGCTCGGGATCAGAAGTGTCATGCCCGAAAGCTTCATGAGAAAACTTCGGATACGTGGCCAAATACTGAAACTGGGTAGTTTGAGAGTTGATCTCAAGAATTTTGAGGAGATCCTGGTTCTCGGCGCCGGAAAAGCCGTGATGGGCATGGCGAGCTATCTTGAGAAAAAGTTCTTCGATAAAATATCCCGAGGGTTCATAGTAGTCCCCGAGGGAATTCACGAATCGCATGGCCTTAGAAAAATAGAGGTCGCTCCCTCGACTCATCCCATTCCAAGCGAACTAGGATTAAACGCAGCGGAGAAAATGATCGAATATTCTGAAAGCGTGACCGAAAAAACTTTGGTGATCTTCCTGCTCTCAGGAGGCGCCTCCGCGCTCTTGCCCCTGCCAGCTCCTCAGATAACCCTAGAAGATAAGATCAATGCGACCAAGCTTCTTCTCGAGAGCGGCGCGACCATCGATGAGGTGAATGCCGTTAGAAAACATCTTTCCAGAATTAAGGGCGGCTGGCTCGGCAAGAAGCTTTCAAAGGCTAGGGTCATCTCCTTAATATTATCCGATGTCGTAGGCGATAAAATTGAGACAATAGGGTCGGGGCCAACAGCCCCAGATCCGACGACTTTCGAGGATGCCTATGCGGTTTTGATGAAGTATGGGATATGGGAGAAAATGCCCGAATCTGTCAGGAGGAGAATTTCTCTCGGATTAGAAGGCTCGATAGAGGAGACTCCTAAGCCCGGGGACCCCGCATTCAGAAAGATAACTAACATCGTAATAGCGAGTATAGGGGATTCATGTAGAGCTGCAGCCAAATATCTCCGAGCGAGAAAATTCAGATGCGTCATTTTAAGCAGGTTCATGGAGGGGGAGGCATCTCAGATAGGTATATTCTTGGCCGGGGTCTTAAGAGAGCTTTTGGAAAAAAGCGGCAAATACGCGGTGATCTGCGGCGGGGAATCGACCGTAACCATACGCGGAAGCGGAATAGGCGGTAGAAATCAAGAGCTTGCGCTTGCGGCTTCGATAAAGATGAAGGACCTAAAGAATTGCTGCTTGGTTAGCGTTGGATCCGATGGAATAGACGGTGTATCCGACGCCGCGGGCGCGATAGTAGACCCCGAAACGTATAGCGACGCCGCTCGAATGGGCTTGAATCCAGCTGAGTTTCTCCGGGAGAACGATTCAGGAACTTTCTTCAAGAAGGTCGGGGGAGCTGTCTATACGGGGCTTACCGGGACGAACGTGGGCGATCTGATCGTTTTGGCGAAGGGTTAGAGCTTAGAATAGCTTAAATTTTAGGCTTCTGAACTGATCAAGAGGTAGGGAGAATCGATGACCCTTGAGGCTTTAATCGATACGATTTACGGAAACTTGTTCTGGTTCGCCCTCGCCATCCTGGCAGCGATAATACTTTACACTTTATACACGTCCCTAGAGAAGGGTTCGTGAAAGATGAGCTTTCTAACGGAATTCGACGCCGCCTTCGTCGGAAATCTCTTTAGAAAATACTATCGAGAAAACTCTGAAAAAATCTACATCCCAGATAGATTGCCGGAAAGAGAATTCGGATATTTCCCCTTCGGCGAAAAAATGATGGTGCGGCATCTAAACTTCAATTCCCCGCAGCAGCTCAGGGAACTGCTCGTTGAGAGGGCTCCGCTGCACATTTATCACTCGGCCGCGTTTTATAGGTATCCTAGGGCTCCGATGGAGCAGAAAGAGTGGCTTGGAGCTGAGCTCATCTTCGACATAGATGCGGATCACCTTAAGACTCCGTGCAAGAAAGCACACGACTTCAAAATATGCAAAAGATGTCTCTTGGATTATCCTGTCGAAGCTGAGAGATGTTCGAAATGCGGTGGAGCGCTTGAGAAAATTGAGTGGGTTTGCGACGAATGCTTACAAAGCGCCAGGGAGGAGGCCAGAAAGCTGTTGGAGTTCCTCGAAGAAGATTTCGGGTTCCAAGAAATCCGCATGGCGTTCTCGGGAAACAGGGGTTATCACATAATCGTAAAGGATCGAGAGGTCATAAACCTAGACCAGATGGAGAGAAAGGAGATAGTAGACTATGTAACCGGGATAGGGTTGGACCCCCGGTTCCTCGGGCTAGATGGGAGGAAAATAAGCCTCGACTACGCTCCAGATCTAGGCGATCCCGGTTGGAGGGGTAAGATCGCGCGATCCGCGGTCGAGATAATGATGACGTTTGACGCGGAATCCCTTTACGAGCTAACGGGCGACGAGAAAGCATATTCGATCATAGAGGAGCTGGAAAGCGTGAGAGAGCGCTGGTCGGATAAGCCTCCTTGGAGCCTCTTAAAGCTGTCTACGAGGCGGTTCTTGTTCGACGCAGCTAAAGAGCTCGCCGCGGCCCACGTGGATGTGGTCGTAACTCAGGATACGCATAGGCTCATCAGGCTCGGGGGCTCGCTAAATGGTAAAACGGGTTTAATGACGAAGGTTTTCGATCCGAATGATCTCGACGACTTTGATCCGACGCGTGACCCGGTGGCTCTTTCAATGGATGAAACCACACACGTTAGGGTGATCAGATCGCACGGATTCAAGCTCTTCGACTTCGAGATTCCGCCCATTAAAAGGAAAATCGTCGAGCTTCCCCTAGCAGCCGCTGTTTTACTTCTCTGCAGAGGTGTAGCAACTCTCCCTTAGACAGCAGCCCTGACAGCCGCAAACAAGGCCAAAGGAACGTTAAAGGAGAAGACGAGGGTTGGAGGAAAAATTCGAGGATATTTCGGAAGCATTGTTATCAGCTGGATAATCTAGAAGATCAAGAAAATTAGGAAGCTCGGTGAAAGGCTTTATAACAACGGATAGGCGTTACAGTTGGCGGAAATGGCGGAAAATCCCGAAAAAGATGTCTATGAAATGCTCAAGGAGCTGTGGAGAAAAGAAGTGGAAAGCGAGGGCCTTGCGAAGCTTCCCGACGACCTCTCTCAAAAATTAAGAGAATATATCGGAAGCATCAAGCACTATCTTAAAGTCTCGGATAAAGAAACACTCTCCGCTGAAATTAAAGAAGCCGCCGCAAACGCCGTCGTGAGGCTCGTCGAAGACATCTTTGAACTAAGGCTTAGAAAAATCCTGAGATACGCGTTGAACAATCAAGCTCCAGAAAGCCTCTATAATTTTGAGTTTGAATTTTACCC
>JAGHCZ010000055.1 GCA_021160205.1 Nitrososphaerota archaeon
CCATTAGAGGACTTACCTTTAGCTCGATCAAGAGATTATGGAGAGTACTCGGAGAGGAAGCGCGAGCTTCTGGAACTTGGAAGAAAATGGTTTAAGAAGAGAGTTGAGGAATGGAATAAAGCGCCGAGAATTCCGGAATTGAGTTTCAAGAATTGCAAAGTGAAATTTGCCGATTCAAAGGCCTTCAAAAGAGGAAATACCCTGATAAAATTCAGCAAACCGCAATTTCACGGAATAGAATATGCGAGAGTCGGATGGGTCGTCTCGATCGAAATACTATACGAAGATGAGAAGATTATTCACACATCAGATTTAGAGGGTCCCGTGATAGAAGATCAAGCAGAGGAAATAATTCGAGAGAAGCCGAACGTCTTGATAGTCGATGGACCAAGCACTTACCTCATCCCCTACATGCTCAACCTCATCAACCTCAGAAGAGCGATAGAAAACATGAAAAGAATAATCAAGAATACAAGCCCAAATGTAATAATCTATGACCACCATCTCCCAAGAGAGCCGAGATATAGAAAACGCGTGAGAGAAGTCTATGAAACGGCGAAAAAAGAGGGAAAAGAGGTTGTCACGGCAGCAGAGTATCTGGGAAAAGAACCCGTAGTTCTATCAGCGCAGGAGGATTAGATCACCATTTTCCCGATTTAGAAGCCTCTTTTCTTCCTTAAGTCCCCCCGATCTTGGTTACGTCCTGCGTGACTTCAAGCGTCCCCAGATCTCCGCTTTTCGGATCTCTCACGGCGAAGTATCTTACGTAGAGGAACCAGCTCCATTTTGATGATCATCAACGTCTCATCACCCAAGGTCACATCTTACTTCATTTCAATCCGCAATCCGATAAAAGGGAAGATGGTAGCCCGGCTGGGATTCGAACCCAGGTCCCCGGGTTTCTTCTCACCCTCGCGGCCATGATCCAAAGCCCGGGATCCGTGACCCCCTGTTCTGACCAGCTGGATTGGCCGCTAGACGACCGGGCTTCAAATGATGTAGCTTTCTGTTGTTTTTGTAGTTTGCGTCTTTCGTCTCTTTCTGGAAAGATTTCGGCGCGCGTTGGGGGTTCCACAAGCTTAATATGAGGCTCTATACTGGTTAGTGTTGCCTGTTTATGAGACCACGTGATCGTTTTCTAACGGCTTTGAGGAAGGGGGAGGCGGATCGCGTTCCTACATGGGAGCTCATAATAGATGAGCCCGTGCTCTCCTCCGTTTTGCGTAAAGAAGTGACTAGCACGGTCGATGAGAAGTTGATGAGGATTTGCGAGCTCGTGGAATTCATAGACATGGATGGAGTCACCTGGGGGGAAGATCAGCTCATGAAAAGAGAGGGCGATAAGCTTGTCGACGAATGGGGAATCGTTTGGAAACCCAACGTTTCGGGGATCTTATATCCCGTTAAAGGTCCCTTAGAGTCTATAAGCAACTTGAAGACTTATTCACCTCCAGATCCAGATGCACCTCATCGCTTGGAAAGCTTGGGTAAATTGATAGATAGATTCAAGGGAGAGAGGGCTGTGGTTTTCCTCGGGCACGAGGTATTCGAGTTTTCGCACTACTTGGTAGGGGGCATGGAGAACCTCTTCAAACTATACTACTTTAAGCCAGATTTAGCGCTTCAGCTTGCTGAACAAATTTCGGAATACAAGTGCAGAGTAATGGAGCGAGCCATCAAGCTTGGGGCGGATGCCGTGGTATGCGGAGACGATTACGCGGACGATAAGGGGCCGCTTATGTCGCCTAAATTGTTTGACAAATTCATACTTCCATACATCAAGAGAGCGGTCGACCGCGTTCACAAGCTTGGAAAATTCTATATTAAACATACCGACGGTAATCTCAAGTGGATTCTCGAAAGGCTCCTAAACTCGGGAATAGACGCTCTAGACCCGATAGAGCCCGCTGCGGGCATGGATATAGCTAAACTAAAGAGAACCTACGGAGATAGGCTGTGCCTTATCGGGAACATCGATTGTAGGAAGCTCCTGACGGATGGGACTCCGGAAGAAGTAACGGAGGTTGTCAAGGAGACCATAGCTAAAGTTGCTCCCGGCGGAGGCTACATACTAGCATCGAGTAACGGCATTCACTCGGGGGTTAAGCCCGAAAACTTCATGGCCATGGTGCAGGCCGCAAGGCGGTACGGCGTCTATCCAATAGATAAAAATTTGATCCGGGAATACTCCAAGAGAAACTTCTATAGCAAGTTATTCCCAAAATATTTCAGCTGACCCCCCGGGGTTAGAATTAAAATATTCTCGGCTGCTGAGTAAACTAGATTGAAGAAGAGTTATAAAATCGTGAAATGCCCTCGATGCGGCTTCGCCAAGATAACAACCGCCTCAAAGAGCGTCAAGTGTTTCAACTGCGGCCATATATGGCGGCTTAAATCAGGACCTATACTTTTCTCTAGTCAAGATCTTGAAAAAGCTCGGGAGTTTCTAAGAAAGTTAAAGCAGAACGGAGGGCTAGAATTTAAGAAAGCTTCGGATAAATTTTTGAATGCCGGTGAAGATTGAGAAGCCCCATAAAGATTTAAGCTTAGAAGGTGCTTCCTGATATGGATGCTTCTGGGAGCGCATGTTTCGATCTCGGGGTCGATCGACAAAGCAGTTGATAGAGCTAAGGGCCTCGGCTGCACGACTTTTCAGATTTTCACCAGAAATCCTCGAGGATGGGCTGCTAAGCCTTTAAAGAAAAAAGAAGCCGAAGAATTTAGAAGGAAATTC
>JAGHCZ010000147.1 GCA_021160205.1 Nitrososphaerota archaeon
CTCCCGGATACCGCTGAAACCAGGCATGAACGTGATAACGGGGCCTAATGGATCGGGGAAATCCTCGATTCTCCTAGGCATAGCCGTCGCCTTGGGCCAAACCTACACGGATAGAGCTGAGAAACTCAGCGACCTAATCAGGAGGGGAGAAAAGGCCGCCAGGGTAACGGTCATTTTTGATAACAGGGAAATCGATGGAAAGAGGCCTATTCCGTGGCTGAGCTCGGATCAGCTCGTCGTGACGAGGTATCTTAAGAAGAGCGGGGAATACTGGCATTACATCAATAACCGATTGAAGACGAAGGCGGAAGTAGAGCATATTCTAAGGAGACTCGGAATAAACCCGAACAACATATTGATCATAATGCATCAAAATATGATCGAGGAGTTCGCCGCGAGAACGAACGTCGAGAAGCTGAGAATGGTCGAGGACGCGGTAGGAGCATCCCAGTTCAGGCAAAGGATAATCGAGGCGGAGACTAAGCTTCGGGACATCCAGGCCCAAGAAAGAACCCTAAAAAGAGCGTTAGAAGAGGCCAAAGCCGCAGTCAATTATTGGAGAGAGCAATACGAGAAGCTATTGACGAAGAAGAAGCTTGAAGAAGAGAGGCGTAGGCTTGAGCTCGAGCATGCCTGGGCGATAGTTTCCGAAGCCGAGTCATCTGTCAAGCGAATACAGGAGAGAATAGAGGCGTTAAAGATCGAGGAAAAGAAGCTTTTGGGGGAGATAGAGTTTCACGAAGCCGAGGTCAAGCGAGTCAGAGAGGAGCTAATTCAGCTAATAAACGCCGTTAAGCTGGGAGAACTCGTCGATTTAGAGGGATTCGAAGAGAAACTAGATATGCTTCTCGACGAAAAAGGGCTTACAGAGGTCTCAAAATATAAGCTCAAGTTAAACAACGAAGAGAAAAAGAGGCTATCCTACGAGTTGAGAAGGGTTGAAAAAGACCTATCGGAGAAGTTTAGGAATGCCGCAGCTCTCGGAGAGAGGGTTGAAACGAGGAGAAAGCCCAATGAAATCCTAGATGAGATTAAGGCCATCGCTCTCAAGATCGCCTCTTTAGGAGAAGTTTTGGAAGAAGCTGAAGACATGTACCTCGTCGCTGATTCGAGATACCGCGAGACCGAGCTTAGATCAAGGGAAGTTGAGGAAAACTTGAAGAAAGCCTTGGAGGAGGTTGAATACAGGAAGGAGCTTTGGAGAAAGTTCCTTAGGATGCTTATAAGCGAAGTTGAGCCTCAATTCGATTCAATACTCTCAGTAGTAGGAGGCAGGGGTAAAATCGTCCTTAGAGGCCTAGAGGACCCTGAAAAAGCGAGCCTAGAGCTCCACGTAGGATTTAGGGGGGGCGAGCCCATTCTACTCGACGCCCAAACCCATAGCGGGGGAGAGAGAATCGTCGGAACCCTCGCGTTCCTCCTCGCTCTTCAAAAATACATGAGATCCCCCTTCAGAGCGGTTGACGAATTCGATGTCCACCTAGATCCGTTAAATAGAGAGAGAATGGTCAAGCTCCTCCTAAACATCGCCGAAAAAGATGTTGGAACCCAATACATCCTGATAACTCCCGGCAGAATGCCGGTTGAGGAAAAAGTCAACGTGATCCTCGTCCAGAATGTTGGAGGAAGATCGGTTATAGGGAGGTCTGCGGAATGAGCGCGGAGAAAAAGCTGATGATAGCGAGAGAGGAGCTCGAGAGAATTATCGAGATCTGCGAGAACGTCGAGAAGCGGGGGCTAAACCCGTTCACCGTTAACGTCAAAGAGCTTCTATCAAAGCTGCGGAAAACCTTGGAAGAAAACCCCACTCTCGACCACTACGTAATGGACGCTGAGACCATGTACAAGATCGCGACGCTGGTAGCCCTCCAACATAAATGGCTGAAAGAGAAGGCTAAGGCACTCTTCGTCGACGCTCAAATGATCGCCACCAGGCTGATCGCCATGGACAAGAAATCGATCGTCAGAGCATTCCTCAAGGCTTGGAGACCTATAGTTTCTCTCGAGCAGATGACCCCGCAGAGATTGAGGCAAGGATTGGAGCATTTCTTGAGCTTGCCGCCTAGAAGCGGGGAGAGAGCTTGCGGATGGAAAGTGTCTCAGCGAGATGTCGAGTTCGTCAAAGCAAGGATGCCCGTTGAAGAAAGATTGGCTGAAAGGCTTAAGGACCTGCACGAGAAATTGATTAAGGCCTTTGAGGAAGGCGGCGAAGTGAACTATTGGGACTTCGTGAAGGGGAAGAGCTTCGAAGAAACCTTTGAAAAAGCGTACCTTCTAAGCTTCCTGATAACCGAGGGATACGTCGATGTTAAGAGAAATCCCCTGAAAAACGAGATAAGGCTTATTCCGAGAAAAGAGAAAGCCGAGAGAAAACAACCCATATCCCTGGTAATAGTGATCGGGGGCGAGAGCAGTTGAGCCGCGAAGACACGTTCTCTAGGAAGCTGGCGACCGCGGCCGCCATGCTCCTCTTCAGAAGCCACCGGAAGCCGGGGGTTAAGGGATGGGAGCTGAAATATAGGCTTGGAAAAAATTACATGAAGATCATAGATGCGTTGAATTCTCATCTTAAGATGCTCGGCTTAGAAATTAAAACTGTATTTGAGGAGGAAAATGATCTCGATAAAGCGAGGTTTTACGTAACGCTTTCACATCCATTAACCCTCTCCGATCTGGTTACAGCTGGGTGGCGTATAGATGAAGTCGCCGCAGTCGCCGTGATGCTCTCGATCCTAGTTAGCAGAGGCGGAAAAGCTTCCGTAAAGGATGTTTTAGAAATTCTCGAGACAAAGTTCCCGAGGTGGAAGGCCGAAGCATATCTTGAAAGAGCCGTAGCGAGGGGGTATGCGGAAAAAACGGATGAAGATATGCTCCTCTTGGGATGGAGGGCTAAAGTGGAGCTTGATCAAAAAGATCTTTTGACCTCCATGCTCGAGCTTCAGCCCGAGAAGGCCGGCGAAGAGAAAGCGGAAGGAGGCAGGCAGGCTGCCGACCAAGATTCCACGGCGGTAGAAAAGAAATTCTAGCGCATTCAATTTCCTCGATATTCGCTCGAAATTACTCTAAGATCTTTGAAATATTGATGAAATCTTTCTAGAATCAAAATTGTTAAACCTTTCTCCGAAAAATTTCTATTGGGTGTTGGGGGAGGGTGGCTTCTCTCGGGCCGCAGGTTAAGATCGGGGCCTTGGTGACTTTGAACTTAGCTTTAATAGCCGCGTTGATCATAATCGGCTTTCTTTGCTGAGAACGAACGTTCTGTGATGAACGTTTATAAGCAGCTCAAGGAAATTGATTGACATGTCCAAAGAGCAAGAGTGGGCTTCTCCAGCAGCGCTGGGTCTCGCCGGCTTCGGCCTGACGACCGTTCTATTGAACATCCACAACGCGGGGCTCTTCGAAATCCCGGCAGCTACTTTTTGCTATGGATTCTTCTACGGAGGATTGATTCAGCTAATAGCCGGCTTGATAGATGGAAAGCGCGGAGACATCTTCGGATTAACGGCGTTCACGTCTTACGGAGCGTTTTGGATCGCGTTGGCGCTGGCTACGGTGCTGAGCTGGCTGCAAATAGTTGAGCTCACGTCGATAGAGCTGGCGTACGTGATGCTTTTATGGGGAATATTCACCCTGTATCTAACCATAGGGTCTTTTAAGGTCTCGAAATTCGCTGTTCCGCTGGTCTTCGTCACTTTGACGATCTTGTTCTTCTTGCTTTCAGCCGGCTTCTTCTTAGTAAGCGCAACGGGGTCGCCGATACTTCTGAGAATCGCTGGAGCCGAGGGAATAATATGCGGACTGAGCGCGATGTATGCTTCGGCGGGAATAGTCTTAAATACGCATCTAGGAAAAACCATTCTACCGCTCTAGAACAGGGCCTCTATAAATCTCAAATTTTTCTCGATTTTTCATAAATCAAAATTTTTCGTAAAA
>JAGHCZ010000089.1 GCA_021160205.1 Nitrososphaerota archaeon
CCCTAAAGATCACCGCATTTCCTTCCCGATTTACTTCTATTTTCAATCCTTTAGGAACAGGCTCATTATCGGGGAGAAGAGATCTCATCACTATTTCTGCCACTTGTTCTTTATCGAACCTCATAGTGAGCTCCGCTTCTCCATGAACGTTCAAGTCGTTTTTCATGATGTACGGCCACCTAAAAGCATTAACCTTTCCGTGACACGTTCTTCGCGGCTTTCATGAATTCGTCGATATTTCAGCCGCCTAGTTCTTCCTCCGCGAGTCTGTCAACCTCGAAGATGAACAGCGTTTTCTTCGTTTTCGGAATATTCGCGCCTGCGGCTATGTCGTGGCCTCCTCCTTTCCTCCAACCAGCTGAGATGCCTTGGAAATCAATTTTCCGAGATCAAGACCTTTATCGATCAAGGTTTTAGACGCTCTCGCGGAGACTTTTATTGAATCTTCGGAGTGAGCTAGCGCTAGAAGTATTTTATCTTCTCCCTGGATTCCGGTCGACGCGAGCATGGATGCAACTGAGCTCACTAGTCGATCATCTATTATTTCTCCCCCATCGATCACTAAGACGTAGTTCAATTCCTGCCTGCTCTCTTCTCTCATGGCGTATTCTATCGCTTCCGCCATCTTCCCCCTGTATTCTTCCAATATTCTCTGAGCGTCTTCTAGGATTCCTCCCCTTCCGCCCATAGCTATAGCTATGCCAACCCATTCGTTCCCAGTTTTCCCGCAGGCATTCAGGAGCGAAGCGAATTCCCTCGCATCCCTGAGATACGTCCAAGGCTCCTCCTTTACGAGCTCGTAGACTTTACCGATGAACTCTTTCGCGAGGCTCGGGGGCAGTCCTAAAGATGCTAGATGCTTCATTATACCGTTGTATAGGAGCTTTTTCTCGTCATCGCTTAGCTCCGATAAAACTCTCCATCGGTCATCTTCCTTAACTTTTATCCCTATGCTCGTTAAGAGGCTGTAAGCTTGCGCCTCATTTCCAGATATTCCAACTATGAACGGATTCATTGTGCTCGCCAAGGCCGCGTGTATGGGCTTGTAGCTCCTGCCGTAAAAGAGTAGATCGTCCTCTACCTTCAATAAGCCGCTGTCAACAGCGTCTTTAACAATTAGCTCGTTAAATCCATGCAGACTCCTTCCATCAGCTCGATCTTGCATATCTCCGAGAGCCCCCACGACAGCTACGGGCGAAAGCCGAACGTTTTCTTCGCTTAACGACTTCGCGACGAGATAGACGACTCCAGCTCCGCTCACTTCCCTCGCTCCATTTATCCCGTGGAGATGAGGATTTAGCTGGATGACGTTCTCCGAAGCGGAGCCTATTGGTTCGTGGTGATCGAGGATAATAATCGGCCTATCCTTGACCGCGTCGGAGAGCTCGCTTAGGTATCCGCTGCCCATATCAGTTAAGATTGGAACGCAGTTTTCAGGCAGCTCCCTTAGTGACTTCAAGATCTCATCTATATTTTTAACGGATCTCGTGAGAAAGCTCGCGTTTTGCCGCAAAAGCATGAGCGACGCGATCGCCCCGGCTGACAAACCATCCGCATCGTTATGGCAGATCACCATAAAAGAGCGATCCTCATCTATCAGGGAGCCTATTCTCTCGGCTACTTCTTCCGCGTCCTCGACGAAGCCTCGATAGCTGAGGGTTTCTAGATCCATTACCTCGATCTAATTTCTATCATCGAGCCTAAAATAGCTGCTCTCTGATGCAGCTACCTGTAGGCATAGGTCATTTGCGGCGCCCAGTCCGGAGGCAGCTCGCCTACCCGTTTATAATACTTGATTAATCGATGGATCTTGGCTTCTACGAGTTGGAGCCTGTGTCTGTTATATCTATCGCTCCTGTGCTTGTTTAGGTGGACTTTCATACGCCGGGCCTTCTCTAGGAGGTTCGCCAAGTCTTCAGGTACTTGAGATAGGAGCCCGTGTTCTTTCAGGATCTCTTTGACGCTTTTTCCGGTTATCTGCTTGACGAGCGGAATCCCGTGCTGATCTCTGAGAAGCGCCCCTATTATACTCGGCGAATACCCTTCTTTTGCATACTTCACCACTAACGCTTCGACTTCCTCCGGGGTCACCTTAACCCAAGAAGGAGGAGTTTTGCTAATCGGCCTTTTCGACCCCGATTTCCCTCGCCGCCTAGCATGCATCCGCGCCATGTTGAAGCCGAATGAGTTTTTCTAGGGCCTCTATTTAAGATGATCTCTGGGCGGGGAATCGAATATCTTTTTAACGAGAGTGGAAATCGAGTGGATAAATGGGGATCAGGAGCGGAGAAAAGCTTTTACGAGTTTTCATAGCTCTCTCCTTCCTCTCCCTATTCGCCGACATAGTATATGAGGGGGCTAGATCGATCGGAGGAGCATACCTAAATCTATTAGCGGCTCCCGCGATCGTGGCCGGGGTTCTAGGGTTCGGAGAATTTCTCAGCAACGTGATGAGGCTGGTCGGCGGGATAGCCGCCCATAGAGCTTCTTCTGGGAGAGCTTATTGGGCCTTGATTTTTGTGGGTTACGGGATGAACGTTTTTATCCCAATTTTGGCGCTCGCAGGTAGCTGGGAAATCGCTCTTCTACTCTTCTTCTTGGAGAGGCTCGGTAAGGGAATTAGAGCTCCTCCAAGAGACGTGATACTTGCGGAGATAACTGAGGGAATGGGGAGGGGGAAAGGCTTCGGGATCCACGAGCTCCTCGACCAAATAGGAGCAGTAACCGGGCCCCTGCTCGTCTCATTGATAATATTCCTCCGTGGATATCCTGAAGGATATAGAGCGGCTTTTTGGATCATGTGGATTCCCGCGATCCTGGCCATAGGTATGCTGATGCTGGCTATGAAACTGTATCCGAAGCCTAAAGTAGTCACCGAAATGCGGAAAAAGAAGGAGAAGATCAAGCTTGATAGAAGATTTTGGATATTCACAGCGGGATCCATGATCACCATGCTCGGATTCCTTTACTGGGGAATTATAGCCTATTACGCGGAGGACTCCGTCAAAATAGGATTAATATCCGCGGGAGAAATTCCAGCATTTTACCTGATAGCTATGGCCGTGGACGCTGTGATAGCGGTTCCAATAGGAGCGACATACGATAAAGTTGGAGCGAAGTCGGTGATCGCCGCACCGCTTGCAGCGCTTTTTATCTCGCCGACTCTCTTCGCGTTCACGGGGAGAATTGGGTTCTATTTGGCCGCTGTTTTCTGGGGGTTAGCCATGGGGGTTATTGAGACGACTATGAGAGCGGCAGTCGCCGATATGACGACGATAGAGAGCAGGAGCTTAGCCTACGGAGTCTACTCATTCGGAATAGGATCGAGCTGGATGATAGGCGGAGTCATCCTCGGATTCCTTTACCAAATCGGGCTCACGAACTTGATAATAGCGATGTGTACTGCAGCGGAAATAGTAGCGATCGTGATTTTCGCCTCGCTTCTGAAATGAGCTCAATCTTTTTAAGCTTCGAAGCCGATTAAAGAGCGCTGAACTGTGAAGAACGTCGGAACTTCTGACGCGAAAGCGAATGATGAAGTTCATCATGGGATCGAGGCCGATCTTTAAGGTAGGGAGTGAAAATGGAAATGAACGGCATCGAGCTTCAATTTATTGTAGAAGATAGGGCGAACCCTGAAAAACCTCATATCTGGCCTGAGCATGGACTAGCGATTCTAATAAAAGCAAAGATCGACAAAGAGACAATTAACATTTTATTCGATACAGGTACAAGCGGCAAGGCGCTCCTGCATAATGCACGCGAAATGAACCTCGATCTTAGAAAAGTCGATGTGATAGTTCTCAGTCACGGACATTACGATCACACGGGAGGACTGCTCGATGCTCTCAAGGCCGTGGGAAAGCCGACGGCGATAATAGTTCACCCAGACGCGTTGGAAATGAAGTTCGCTACGAAGCCCAAGTTCAGGTTTACCGGAATCCCATACACTATTTCAGACGTGGAAGGAAACGGCGGAAAGATTCTAGTTTCGAAGAATCCCGTTTCGATAGCCGAAAACATAATCGTCACCGGGGAAATCGAAAGGACGACTGAATACGAAAAAACTCCTGACTACTATATGATCGCAAAAAACGGAGAAATCTCCCGCGACAAGATGCTCGACGATCAAGCTCTCATCATCGATCACGGAGATAAGGGATTGGTCGTCGTAACGGGGTGCGCGCACGCTGGAATAATAAACACCGTCAAACATGCTAAGAAAATCACCGGTCGAGATAAGATATATGCGGTGACCGGTGGATTTCACCTAATAAATGCGAGCGATGAGAGAATTGAAAGAACCATACGAAGCCTTAGAGAATTAGGCCCCGAAGTCATCGCGCCGTGCCACTGCACCGGAGATAACGCATTAAAGAAGATGAAAAAGGCATTCGAGGGGAGGTTCATCGAAATTAACGCAGGAAGCATCTTAAAGCTTTGAGACAACTTTCACCGTGGAGATTTTCAGATGAACTTATTCTCTTTTCCCTTTTTGATGCGTTTTAACGAAGGCTTCCACTTTTTCCACGATCTCCATGAATGACTTCACAGATCGAGAATCCGGGTACTTCACCACGAAAGGTATCCCTTCGTCGCTGGCTTCGCAGATCTTCGGATCGATCGGTATTTTTCCCAGGAAAGGCACAGATAGATCTTTCGCTATCTTTTCCCCGCCTCCGCTTCTGAAGATGTCGATTTCGGCCCCGCATTTTGGGCATATGAACGAGCTCATGTTCTCGATTACGCCGATGACTGGGACCTTCAGCTCCCGAGAGAACATCACTGCTTTCTTCACTACGATTTGAGAAACCTCGGATGGGATAGTAACTATAATTGAGCCATCCATCTCAGGCAACAGTTGCATAACGCTCAAAGGCTCGTCTCCGGTCCCGGGAGGCAGATCTATGAATAAGAAATCGAGATCTCCCCAAACAACATCTGCTAGGAACTGCCTAATGGCCGACATTTTAAGCGGACCACGCCAAATAACAGGTGACTCATCGCTTGGGAGGAGAAAATCCATCGATACCACTTTCACGTTCATCGGGCCCATCACGGGAAAAATTCCGGGAGGTCCCGCTTGAAGCCTTTGGCCGTGTAGGCCCAGCATCTTGGGGATTGATGGACCGTGAATATCGGCGTCGAGTATTCCAACGCGATATCCCTTTAACGCCGACGCTGTTGCCAAATTAACGGTTACTACTGTTTTTCCTACTCCACCTTTCCCGCTTATAACGGCGATCTTGTGCTCAACATTCTTCATCCTATCTCTCAGCCTCTTCTCCTGCTCGGAAACCCTTTTCATCCAATTTTCCTGTTCACCGCGATCTTCATTTAATCCGACGCCGCGCATCTCTGACCCAGTTTCCTGAAATCAACGTATTAAAGTTACCATCAATAATCGAGCCTCAAACCCAAATTACAGCGAACACGATACCATTTCCAAAACTTAAAACAAGATAAAAATGATAGCCCGGGCCGGATTCGAACCGGCGTCCCCGGGGATCCCCTCTTTTTAGATCCAGAGCCCGGGATCCGTGACCCCTGTTCTGACCAGTTGGATTGGCCGCTAGACGACCGGGCTTCGCCTAAGTATTTCTCTGGGAATATTTTATCTTTTTCGAGCTTTGTGATTTTTGTGAAAAAGGTTCTCAATATTCTCGTGGAATATACGTGAAGTATGTGGTTAAATGCTTCCTGAGTATTTTTGGAGATGACCGTAAAGTTCACGGTGAATTATTCTGGGCTTATTCTCAATTCATAATCGCTTTTTCGATCAAAAATCGGAATCATAATCTCAGCGTGCATATTGGGCTGAGCTGTGAGAATTATTTTCTACACCTTTGAAACTCAACGAATAAAGCTCTTGTTTCATCGCCGAAGACGACCTTGAAAACATCGTACGTTTTGAGCTACAGCATTAAGGATTCATGGAAGTTCGCTAAGGATGGCTGGGGGATCGCTTTGCATAGAATCTGCTCGAGGACGGGGAGCTTTCCACCGGCATTAGCCTACTATTTCGTGGTGAAGTACTCCAGGATAGGCGACGTGGTTCTGGACCCATTTAGCGGAAAGGGCACGGCGCCCCTTGAAGCATGCTTAAACGGCAGAATCGGGTTGGGTAACGACCGTTCTCCAGAAGCATATGTCTTGACTAGGGCTAAGGTTAGACCTGTTCCACCGAGAAGGGTTATGGAGTGGATAGACTACGCGAAGCACAGAATCAATCCATCCGGATACAAGGTATCGGAGGTTAGCGAAGATGTTCGAGCATTTTTCAGCAATTATACGCTCAAACAAATTCTAGCGATCAAAGATCTCATAGAGGAAACCGAGGACGAGGATCTCGCAAACTTCATGAAAGCGTTGATGCTCGGAATACTCCACGGCCCAACGAAGATTCACCTCAGCGTCAAATGCTCTCATTCGTTTTCCATGGCGCCTCAATACGTTAAAAGGTACGTGAAGAAAAATGGCTGTCGAAAGCCTAGGAGGAACGTGTTAAGCTGCTTGAAAGCCAAGGTCAAGAGAGTTTTCAGCGACGACATTCCCGCCGTAAAAGGAATGGCGTACATGGCGGATGCCAGGGCCCTCCCAATAGAAGATGAATCCGTAGACCTGGTCTTGACTTCTCCGCCGTACTTTAACATGCAGACCTACGCGTGGGATAACTGGCTTAGGTTGTGGTTCCTCGGGTACAGCTACGAGGATGTAGCGAAGGTCCTCTTTCACACCGAGTCTATCGACAGGTTCAGAAACTTCATGGAGGATGTTTTAAGAGAGATATACAGGGTTCTCAAATGGGATAGAGCCGCGATAATAGTCTTAGGAAGAGTTAAAGTTCGCGGGAAAATAGTTGACATGGCGGAGATAACCACGCCTATCGCGGAGAAAATAGGATTCGAAGTCGAAGAAATCATTTCGGATTCCATACCGAAGTCGAATAAGTATTTATGGTATCTGAAGGAAGGAGACGGGGTTAGCAAAGAAGTGATCCTAGAGCTGCATAAGGGAGAATACAGAAGGCGAGAAATCGAAATAGACTGGGTTAATGCGAAGCCCCTGACCGTGATAAAAGAAGATTTAGGAGGGGTTAAGACGTGATGCTGGAAACTCACGGCGATGTATGCAGGCTGGGCTACTTGAGGATAATTCCATGCTTACTTGAGGATGGCGCGCCGAAAACCTTCGACTTCCTCGCCGCTCTATTATTCGATATCGTGAAAAACGTTCGAGATCGAGATCTATTGGCGACTAAGCCTATAGGGCTGATCACAAGCTCTGTTAACGCGAGGAACTACGTTACCTTGGCCGCTGAGCTGAACCTTATTGATCGAAAAACCCAGACATTAGGAAACTTCGGAAAGCTTTATCTCACATCTGATTCTGCGATGAAGTTTAAGCGATTTGCCGAAGGCCAGGAGTCCCTCAGCCTAATAGATTTGATCACGTTAAGCGATTCTGAAAAATTGTTTTTCCTCTGGGCGCTATTCATCCAAGATTACCCGTTTATTCAGTTGATAACGAACTGGGCTGTTAAAAAGGAGAGATTCAGAAGGCAAGAGGCCATGATCTACGCGATGGAGGAAGCGTATCCACGGGCCTTGAAGAAAGCGTTACCGCCGAGCGATAGCAGGAGAAAGGAAGTTGAGGAAGCGGAGAAGTTTAAGGAAAGGAGGCTCTCGATCAAGGATAAGGTGGAGTGGATTAAGAGCAGCCAATACGCTAAATATAGGCATATAGCTCCGCCGACGCTTGAATGGCTCGTTGACTGCGGGATATTGAAGAGAAATGGGAGAGGAAAATATGAAGTGAATTCTCAAATGATCTATGATCAGCATAAGCTTTTGAAGCTGACGACGCTGAAGCCGGGAAAAATTGAGAGCTATCTCTTCAACGATTTCATGAAAGCATTTACGAGGTGGTATAAGCCCGCCGATAAATATGAAATCTTCAAAACTCTGCTCGAAGTTTATAATAGAATGGCTTTCCGCTTCGGTGGAGAGGTAAACTTAACTCATTTGGAGTGCATGACGTCGATAGTGCTGCTCGAGAGAGGCTCGCTTGCAGAGCTTCAGAAGATCCATGACGCGTTTAATAGCTTGGCCCTCCAATTTCCTGACAAGATCTATGTTACGCCGATCGGCAAGGAAAACATCAACATCGCATACATTAACGTGGAAGATC
The DNA here is from genome assembly GCA_021160205.1 of Nitrososphaerota archaeon. The sequence goes on from JAGHCZ010000089.1 coordinate 8,191, forward strand.
TAGAGATCTAGCTTACGCCGAAGCATAGCAGAATCCTAGACGCCACTCCGCCTATGAATATTGCGAGAGTTATCTCCGCTATAGTTATGATTAGGGCGTTTTTTACTCCGACTTCTTTGAATAAGGCGGATATAGTAGCGATGCACGGAATATAGAATATCGTTACGAGCGAGAGCGTTATCATCTGATTCGCCGTCAAGACTTTCGAAAACTCCATCGTGCCGACCAACGAGGTGAGCATGAGCAAGATGAGCTCCTTCCTCAATATTCCGAATATCAGCAAGAGACCTACTTCTTTTGGAAGATTTAGCCACCCGACCGTTATCGGGCTTAATGCTTCTGAGATCATCGGCAAGATCCCCGCGAGATCCAGCGCGTTGATTATTACGCCGGAGAGCACTACTAAGGGCATGGCTATGTAGAAGTATTCCCTGAGCCTCAGCCAGGTCATTATGAGCGTCGTCTTCAGGTTCGGAGCTTTGTAGCTCGGCATCTCCATTATAAGCTCAACGGCTTCTCCGGGGAGCATCTTCGAGACCAAGCGCCCCAACAGCATCACCATCAGTAAGGTGAAAACATAGAGCCCTATTACCCAAGATATTCCCACGTATCTTCCGACCAAGCCCATGACGACGACCGTTACGGCTGAGCAGGGAATCAAAGTGGTCATGAAAACTGTTATGAACCTTTCTCTCCAAGTCTCCATGATCTTGCTGCTCAAACAGGCCGGGACATTACACCCGAATCCCAAGATCAAAGGGATCGACGCTTTTCCGTGAATGCCGGCTTTATGCATCAAGCTATCCATTAGGAAAGATACTCTGGCAAGGTAGCCCCAATTCTCCAGAAGAAAGAGAATTAGATAAAGAGGCGCGATGAACGGAATTACGAGGCCCATTAGAGAGAAGAAGCTCTCCACCGCAGCCCATCCAAGCGAAGAAGCCGCTGATTCCCCGAGAAAATTAAACCAGACATCATTTAGATTTTCAGTAAATTCTTCGAAGATCCCCGCGATTTCTCCTCCTACTCCGAAGACTAAGAAAAACACTCCTATGAACACCAAAGCCATGAAGAGGTATCCAAAGACCGGATGCGTCGCTATCTCATCAAATCGCTCTCCTAAACTCAGTTTCTTTGAGGCGCTTATCTTCACCACTTTTTGCGCTATGTAATTTGCGAGGTTCACCCGCTCGTTCGAGATCGCGATAGAAGAATCATGCCCGTGTACTTCTTGAATTTCTTGGATCATTTTTTCCGCGAGCTTGAGGACCTCGGGTTTAATCTCTTTGATCAACTTTTGAACTTCTTCATCTTTTTCGAGAAGCTTTATCGCGATCCATCTCTTTGGATAAGGCAGGTCAACATCATCTAAAGCCTCCATCAACTTTCTAATTCTAAGTTCTATCTCCCGTCCATACCCCAAAACCTTCGGAGAAAAACCTCTCTCCGCGAGCTCTATCGCCTTATCCAACATATCCGTGAGCCCCTTTCCGCGGGTCGCGATCATCGGAACCACGGGGACCCCGAGCTCCCTCTCCAATTCCTCGAAATCCACCGCGATCCCCTTCTTTTCAGCGAGATCCATCATGTTCAGCACGAGGATTAGTGGGCGCTCCAGTTCCAAAAGTTGAAGTGTGAAGATCAGATGCCTCTCGATCGCGGTTGTATCCACGATGTTCACGACGACATCCGGCTTTTCTTTCGCGATGAACTCCCTTGAAATCAGCTCCTCTATGGAATAATGAGACAGCGAGTATATTCCCGGCAGATCGATCACGTTAATGAAATAACCCTTATAGAACAGGGTACCTTCCGCCTTCTCGACGGTCTTACCCGGCCAGTTCCCAATATGCTGATGAAGCCCGGTTAAGTGATTGAAGATCACGCTTTTCCCGACGTTTGCTTGGCCAGCGAGGGCGAGCGTGATCTCCTTCATGAAGCTAGACCTCCACCACGATCTTATCGGCCAGCCCCCGCCCTATCAGGAACCTAGAGCCAGCGACTTCAACCTCGATGGGGCCATTAAAGGGAGCCTTCCTCACGACTCTAATTCTAGCACCAGCGACTATTCCCAGATCTGCGAGCCTCTTCACGGCTCCGTAAATCATGTGCCTACGCCATCGCCATCTAAACCTCCGCCTGAAAAATGGAAAATTCCATCCTCTTGGGCGGCGATCTTCGGGAGCGTAAATAGGCCTGATTGGAGCCTCGACTCTGATAACTACGCCTTCTTGTCCTTCCTGAAGACCGCTGAGGGGAACCTTCATCACGATATCACTTCAATTCGATCAGAACTTAGGTGCCGCCTTGTAATCAAACACACGCCGTATATAAGGTCAAGACTATGACGCTTTATAGTTTACACGCGATATTTTCGTGCAAATGCCTGAAATAAATCAACGTCGAGCAGCCGGTAAGTTAATAGTTACCGAAGCAAAGAGATTCCCAAGACGATAGAAATTTCAATGCTTCCTTTTTCTCC
>JAGHCZ010000013.1 GCA_021160205.1 Nitrososphaerota archaeon
AATAATAAGTGTGCGATACGGAAATGTTTCTCCCAGAGCCCGCCAGCGGAGTGCTTCCGTCACCTAGATCCAGAATCCAATCTATGGGCTCTATTCCATTTTCCACTTTGGCTGAGAGCTTTATCGTCAGCGGAGCTACTCCGGATTTAGGCTGAATCTCCAAAGTAGCGGTGGGAGGAGGAACTATAGAAATCTTAGTCGACGCGTGGCCTTTCACACCACTATATTCTTTGACGGTCACCTTTACTTCGAAATCTCCAGGTGAAGCATAGCGGTGAAGATATTTTCTGCTTCCGGAGCTAAACGGGCTCATATGCGTTTCCGAGCTTCCATCTCCCCAATCGATGATAAACATTATCGGAGGAGAAAATCCTGACCAAAAAATCTCCACCGAAGTTATTGACCCAATATAGCTCTTATCCGTGGAGGCCCTGCACGAAACGGTTGCCTCGGATTTTTGCTCAGAATCTTTATGCGGAGCGTGGTCAGGCATAACTGCCACCTCCAAGATAATTTCTATACTCTACGATTAAATATAATCATTAACCCCGAGCTCTTGGAGGAACTAAGCGATTTCAGCTTCCAGACGCGAGTATCCCTCCTCGAGGACTAGATGATATACCTGATCCGCCGCCTCCTCAACTTCGGCGTCATGAGTGACGATAATCGCTTGAGGTATGAGCCCCCTATCGCGCCTAAAGTTCGTGAGCAATTTTATCAACTCTCTCCTTCTCTCAGGATCTAAATGAGTTGTCGGCTCATCCATTAATATGCATTCCATCTTGTCCCCCGTTAAAGCTGCGGCTACGCCGAGCCGAAGGCAGATCGCTATAGACGTTTTCTCACCTCCGCTAAGCGCGTCTATTGACTGCTCTCCCATAGGTCCATAAACATACACATTATAATCGTCATCCAGTCTTAGATCGCTGTACGCTATCGTGAAAAATCGGAGAAACCTCCTCGCATAATGCTCTATGCTTTTCCTCGCAGCGGCTCGCGCATATCGCTGAACTCCATCTTTTCCAAAGCAGCTCCTAACGGCCTTTAAAAGCGTCAAATAACGCTCCAAAAACTTTACCCGCATCTTCGCGAGCTCCGATTCGGCGAGCTCTTTCTCCAGCTTCTCACGGTCTTTCCTAAGCGAATCCATCTTCTGCGTTAGGGTCGCTAGCTCGGATTTTTTCTCCGCTAGCTCTTGATTGAGCTTGTCAAGCTCCTCCACCGCTTTTTGATATTCAACCGGGTCATATCCGATTTTCGCCAGTTCTGATTCCAGCCTTCTTCTTTCATCTTTCATTTCCTTTAATTCCGATGAAATTCTATGAATGCCCGCGGAAACGCTTTGAGGTGAGCCAAGCTTCTCGATCACTACTTTTTCTTTCTCATATTCTTCCAATAATTTCCTTAGGTCTCTCATTTTTTCGTTTTTCTCGTTGAGGATCAAGGAGTGCTTGTCTAGATTTTCATCAACATCTCCGAGATGTTTCAACTCTTCTTCGATTTTGTTTAACTCATCTCGTAATGAACGATATTTTTCTAAGGATGATTTGAATAGCTCCGGATCAATTTTAGAGAGCTCCTCCAGAAGCGAGCTCACTTTCTCGCATTTAAGAGATGCTTCATCGATCTTATTCGTTAGGCTTTCGATTTTTGCATCGACTTCTCCAAGTTCCCTTTTTAGATCTCGCAGAACTTTTTCCTTATGATCCGGGGTTAGGGGGCGCTTGCAGGTGGGGCAAATCTCGGCCCCAGATTCTATCTCTTCTATGTTCATCAAGCATGACTTCTTTCTTCCTTGAAGTTCTCCCATTTTTTCCGCGAGCCTTTGTAGATCGCTTCTGAGCTGTGATTCTAGTTTCTTATATTTGTACAAGGTTGATTGGAAAACTTCGACGAAGTTTTCTTCGGCGACTTCTATCTCTATATGTTGTCTCAATTTTTTCAAATACTCTCTGATGATCTCTCTCAAAGATTTGGCTTCGTTCTCCATTCTCTCTTTATCCTTAATGAGGAGCTCTTTTTTCTTCAACGCGTTTTTCAGCTCTTCAACCTTTTTCTCAATATCTTGAATTTCTCTCTCAAGAGATGAATATTCTTCGCGGATTTTTTCCAGCTCGTTGATTCTTTCTTGAGCTTTTTGCACGAGCTCTAGCTCCTTGCGTTTACCGTTAAGCTCCTGCTCTTTTACAGCTATCTTCCGCTCCAGGTCGGTTATTCTTTCTTTCAGGCCCTCATATTTTCTTCGCTTTTCATCGATCAACCTAATTTTCTCTCGGGCTTCATTTATTTTCGACCTGTTTTCAGAGAGCTCGGCCTTAGTTAATCTAACGCTTTCCTGAAGCTCGCCTCTTTCTTTTTCGATTTCGTTTAGCTGTTTTTTGATTTCTTCTTCTTTTTCGGCCTTTTCAGCGTGCTTTCGAAGTTTTTCTTCGATTACGCTTATCGGAGTTCGCAGGTTTTCCCAGATCTTTTCCAATGAGTCTATTCCGAGGAGCTTTGACATGATCTCTTTTCTCTCCGCGGGTCTTACTTCTAGGAACTTGGCGATCTCACCTTGTCTCACGTAAGCCGCGTTGAGGAAGATGTCTCGAGATATTCCGATGATTTTCTCGATTTCGGGTACCGCGGTTCTTTCTCCTACATCGATGAATATTTTGGATCCAGAGGTTAGGTCTCTGAGAGTTGCGAGGGCTCTTTTCTTCTTCCCAATTCTCCACGTTATTTCGTAAGTTCTTCCACCCGAGCTGAATACGAGCTGTACTTGAGCCGAAGCGGCTCTTCTGTTTATGATGTTTTCATCCTTCCCCCTGCTATGCTCTTTAAATAACGCGTAGGAGATGCCGTCGAATATCGATGTTTTCCCCGCACCATTTCTTCCGATTATCACGGTGAGCCCGGGAGGAAATTCTATCGAAGTATCTTTATGGGAGACGAAGTTCTTCAGCTTAACGTGGTGTATCCTCATTTCTTCTCAGCCTCCTCAGCGCGTCTCAGGATGATGCGTTCCATTTCTTCAGCTCCACCGGATATGAATGATTCATAGATAGAAACAGCGAATTCTATCTCCTCTTCTTTGAATCCCTTCATCGACATGTATTCCCGTATCATCGATCTGAGATCTAGACTTGGGGCTTTCTCGAGTTCGAGTTCCTCTTCTTCCTCGATTATTTCATGCCTATGATATAGAACTCTTCCAGATAATTTGTTCTGTATTTTCCGAAAAATATAGCCCCTATCCATGGCCTTGCCCTTAATTCTGAAATGAACTATGGGCTTCTTCTTTTCTTTGGAGCTCCACTCAACGATTTCTTGAAGAGCTTCTTCCAGCTCCTTAGCATCAACTTCGATTAGCTTCTGAGGCCTGATCGATTCCAAGTTTATCTCCTGTATGATCGGCTCATCTTCCGAAAAATCTATCAAGAGGAATCCTTTTCCATTTTTCATCCAAGAATTAATCTCGATTATCGATAGGATTTCGATCGACCCCGGATAAGCGGCGGCCGCTCCGTTTTTAGATAAAATTTTTCTCTCATGTTCATGGCCTAAGGCATAGTAGCTGTAGCCCGTCGGCAAGCTCTCAAATCCTATTTCAGGTCTGTAGGCGGGGACGTGAGCTAGCAGAATCTTCTTTTTAGAAACCGCGTCGGCTTCCGCGGCAAGTTTTCTCAATTTCTTTAACGCGTTTTTCATCGAGCTCGGAGGTGTTCTGTCTAATCCGGTCACGGCGATATTTTCCGACTTGATCTCGGCGTTTTTTAAGCCCACGTGTTTTGAGATGTTTTCTAGGATCGCCGTTGGAGGCAGCTCGCTGAGCCTCCTAGGTAGCTCATGGTCTCCTAGTACGTGAAAGATCTCTGTTCCCATCTTTTTGAGGGCTAAAAGCTGCTTCCTGGCGTTCATCAGCGCTTTAATGGGGGGTTTGGGGGAATCGAAGAGATCCCCCGAGATTAATAGAATTTTGATGTGTTCTTTCTTCATTAGTTCAATGGCTTCTTCAAATGCTTGGTAAATGTCGTCTTCTCTTTCTCTTAGGCCATATTGCGCGTATCCGAGGTGGACATCCGCTATATGGGCGATCAAAACCATGTTAAACCCCTCCTCGAAGCCTCAGCTTTAATTCGCAAAGCTTCCTAGCAAGATTTTCAATGTATTCTCTATTCTCCAATTTTTTGGGCAAATCTCCCGGAAGCACCTCCCATCCTTTGTGAGCTCCAGCTATCGCGCCTGCCATGCAAGCTATAGTGTCTACATCTCCCTTGAGGCTTATCGCGAACCGGATCGTTTCAAGAGGGTCTTGCTTTCTAAGATAGCAGTAGATAGCCGTGGGAACCGAGTTAAATGATTCAACGCCGTTGCCCAGCTCTTTAACGATCTCCCGCCTCGAGGTCTCTCGCTGCACGAGCTTCATAACCGTCTTCAACTTATATTGATAGATCTCGCTCGAAGAAATGACAATCAATTGCTCCACGAATTCCACCGGATCAATTACTTGATTCGCGGCGATCCCGACCGCCTTGGACACGCTGAAGGCCTCCAACATCGCGCCTTCAACCGCTAATGGGTGATTATGCGTGGGTTTACAAGATGCTTTGACGGCGGCTTTTAAAGCCTGGAAATTATCGTGGAAAAACAATCCAATAGGGGCGATTCTCATCGCCGCGCCGTTTCCGTATGATCCGCCTGGGTAAAGCTTTCTATCCAGCTCTAGAGGCCCCATTCCCTTTTTGATCAGCTTGAATATTTTCGGCGGCCCAGGTCCATAGCCCCTCCAAGGTTCTTGGTCATATTTTTCGATGAACTTCCAAGCTAGCTTTTGAGGGTTTATTTTTCCATCGCTTTCAATTAGTGCTTCAGCTATGGCGATCATCATGGCTGTATCGTCGGTGTATTTCAGGAGTTCGCGATTGCCTCTTACATGAAAGCTCGCGCCCATAGAATCTCCTAAGGCGGCGGACAACATCGACCCGATAAACTTAGAGCACAGCTCTTGTGGGCGCATCCAGCTCCACGATAAATAATAATGATG
>JAGHCZ010000077.1 GCA_021160205.1 Nitrososphaerota archaeon
AGCTCCCCCGAAGAAGACCACCACCGATCTCACCCCCGAGATCTTTACCGCGAGCTGATTCGCTGAGAGGTTCCCCGTCGCGACGAAAACCCTGTCCACTCCCCGTCCATCCGTCAGCTCCTTCACGCGCTCAACCGGATCCTCTGAATAATATTTTGAACCTTTTTCCTTTACGTTTATCACGTGGTCTGCTCCGAGCTTTAATCCCGCCTCCAGCCGATAATCCCTCGTCCCTATCAAGATCACCGGAGATAACCCGGCGCTCTTCAGATATTGGAGAACCATTAAGCCTATCGGCCCTGGGCCGACGACCGCCGCGGAGACTCCTGGAACTAGCTTCAGCTTCTTGATGCCGTGGAGAGCGCATGCCAGGGGCTCGGTGAACGCCGCTTCCTCGAAGCTCAGATTCTCGGGAATCGGGTGCAGATAGTCGTATCTGGCCGCGCAGTATTCCGCCATTCCTCCATTCACGGTTACTCCGAGCACCGTGGGCTTCTCGCACATATTCGGATACCCCATTTTACATGATTTACATGCTCCGCACGCCATCACGGGCTCGGCTACGACGCGGTCTCCCTCCTTGAAGAGCCCCAGCTTTTTCGCGGTTTCTCCAAGCTTTATTATCGTCCCGGAGAACTCGTGGCCGAGGATCAGCGGCGGGGGAACGTCTGCTCTGCCCCTCTGATAGTACGCTATGTCTGATCCGCAGACCCCGCAGACCTTCACCTCAATTAGGACATCATTCAATCCGAGCTCCGGATCTGGGACTTCCTCGAGCTCGATCTTCCTCGGTCCCTTCAAAACCGCCGCCTTCAATTTTTCATCACCCGTATTTGGAGACTAGGTTGTCTAAGAATTTCTTGCATTCTTTTGTCGCTTCCCATGCCTGCGGCCAGAAGCAGAGGTCGAGGCTGAGCCAGCCCGAGTAGCCCACATCGTTTAACGCCTTCATCACTTCGTCGAAGTCTATTACTCCGAGCCCAAACGGGACGTGCGTGGAAGTGTTGTGCGGATTCAGGCTGTTATCGCTGTCGATTAGGTGCATGTGGCCGATGTATCCCTTAAGCCTTCTAATGAACTCGGCGGCTATCTTCGACAGCGGGACATCGATTACCTCTAGGGGGTGGGGTTGATTCAGGCCTATTCCGCAGCAGTGGGCGTGACACGTATCGACCATTACCTTGAAGCTGGGATGGTTCACTTCCTTGACTATCTTCATGATCTCGCTCGGCTTATTGAACATGAAACCGGGCTCGAACTCCCAGACCAATACTATTCCGGCGTCTTCGGCTTTTGCGGCGCATTTCCTAAAGGTTTCGATCACCCTATTCATCGCGACATCCCACGGAACTCCTGGAACACCTTTCGGCCCGGAAACCGTGTCCACCCTCATCGACTTGATTCCCAAGTCTTGGCAGAACTTCAGGTTCATGTCGAACATCTTTTCATACTGCTTTCTTTCGTCTTCGTAATTTGATGCAATAGCGAATCCCCCCATGTCCGCCGCGTATCCGCATATCTCCAATCCATAGGAGTCTATCAAGGACTTTAGATCTCTCCGCTCTTTCTGAGATGGATAAAGCTCTGGATGGGCGTGGGGCTTGAACCCTGAGAGCTCGACTCCGTCGAATTTCAGCTCGGACAGCATTTTTAGGGCTTCTTCGATCGTGTAGGGTCTCGCGGCGTACGGCGGAAACATGTACGGCCAAGTTCCGCATCCGAGCTTATACTTTCCCATAGGTCTCACGAGGTTAAGATGAATCACGAAACCAATTAAGATTTTCTCCGTCAGATAAAAAAATTTATACCAAATGAGGTTAATGACGAAACGTGATCCACCTTGGTTAAGTTCGGAGTAACTAGCTGGGTTTGGGTATATCCCTTTGATCCATCCGTGATCCCGAGGGTTAAGGAGATAGGATTTGACGGAATCGAGATACCGATAGAGGATCCGAAGCTTATGAACGGTAAAGAAGTGAGGGAAATCTTGGAAAGCAATCAGCTACAATGCTCATCTCTTTGCGCTGTCATGAGCGAGGAAAGAGATCCGACGAGCACGGATAAAGCTCTAAGAGAGAACGCCGCAAAATACCTGAAATTCTGCATAGATTTCGCCGTAGAAGTGGGATGCGATATAGTTGCGGGACCAATTTACGCTGCCGTTGCAAAGTTCTTTTTCGAAGATAAGGAAGCCGCTTGGAGGACTTCGGTTGAGGTTATTAGAGATGTGGCGAAGTACGCCCTTGACAGAGGAGTATACTTGGGCGTGGAGCCGTTGAACAGATACGAGACGAGCATGATAAACTTGATGTCGGATGCGGTGAGATACGTTGAAGACGTCGGAGTTGAAAGCGTAAAACTGCACTTCGATACTTATCACGCAAACATAGAGGAGAAATCCTTCGCGGAGGCAATTAAGCTGGCTGGGAAAAACCTATTTCATGTCCACTCCTGTGAAAACGATAGGGGAACCCCAGGCACGGGCCACATTCCTTGGAAAGAGATAGCTCAAGCGCTGAAGGACATAGGATATGATAGATGGCTCGTGATAGAAACATTCCAGCCGGAGATTAAGGAGATAGCGAGAGCCGCTTCTATCTGGAGGCCGCTGGAGAAAGATCAAGAATTGATAGCGATAAATGGGTTAAAGTTCCTGAGAGAACTATTTAGATAAAAAATATTAAAAATATTATTATTTTTTAATCAATTTATTCGGTGGATTCCCACTTACCTGTCTGAGCTGACTTCTCTATAGCGTCCATGATCTTGTTGGCCCTTAGCCCGTCGTAGAAGGTCGCTCCCCAAGGTTCGATCGGCTTATCGTTGACCACCGCGTCGAAGAAGTGGTGTATCTCGTGGACGAAAGTGTGCTCCCATCCGATTATGTGTCCGTGAGGCCACCATTTATCGTAGAACGGGTGAACGGCCTCTGTTACGAGTATGGTCTTGAATCCCCTCTTTTCGAGCGGCTCCTTATTCGTGTAGACCTCGAGCTCGTTTAATCTCTCCAGATTGAAGACTATGGTTCCCTCGGATCCGTGGATCTCTATTCGCTGATAGTTCTTTCTTCCAGCTGCGAACCTGGTGGCCTCTATGCTTCCTATAACCCCGTTGCTGAACTTCACTAGAGCTATGAAGGCGTCGTCCACATCCACTTTACCTTTCTTCGAGGGATCCTCCGGCAACGGCCTCTCCTCAATGAAAGTCTTCAGTAAACCCGTGACCGAATTTATTTCCCCGACCAGGAACCTAGCTAAGTCGATTACGTGCGAGCCGAGATCTCCTAGGGCTCCGCTGCCCGCGACATCTTTCCTAAGCCTCCAAACAAGCGGGAAATTGGGATCCATGATCCATTCCTGTAGGTATACTCCCCTGAATTGCAGGATTTTCCCGATATATCCTTCGTCGATTAATTGCTTGGCGAGCCGGATGGCCGGGACGAACCGATAGTTGAAAGCTACCATGTGCTTTACACCGGCTTTCTCGACCGCTCTATACATTTCCTCCGCTTCTTTGGCGTTCCGCGCCAGCGGCTTCTCGCAGATCACGTGCTTTCCGAGCTCCGCCGCCATTATGCAGGGATCGTGGTGCATGTGGTTCGGTAGACCGTTGTCGAGTACCTCGACTTCGGGGTCTTTTATGAGCGCCTTCCAATCCGTGTAGTATTTCCTGTAACCATATCTCTTAGCGGCTTCCCTGACTTTATCCTCCGTTCTCCCAAATATCGCCACGAGCTTGGGCTTCGCGGGAGGGGGATAGAAGAATATCGGCATTTTTATGAATGCGTTGGTGTGGGCTTTCCCCATGAACGCGTAACCTAGCATTCCAACGCCGATTTCCCTTACTTCTTTCGCCGCCTCCGCTTCTCCCATTTTTACGAAGCCCACTTTTTCCTCGCCCATGGGTTTACCACCAAACTTTCTCCAGCCTCTTCTTTATGATCAGCGGCTTGAGGAAAGCTATGGTTTTCTCAACTCCGTCTTCTCTGCTCATGACGGGGTCTTCATGCTCATAGCTAAGGACGTAATCATATCCCACCTCAGCGAAAGCCGTTAGAACCCTCTTCCAAGGAACCTGCCCCCATCCAGGTATCCTGAACCTGAAGCCTCTATCGGGCCTCATCCAAGATCCCGTTGGGATCACTCCCGAGGTTCTGAGGTTCTCTTCGGGTAACTCGCCGTCTTTCGCGTGGGCGTGGTAAATTCTTTCCCCAAATTTTTTGATGAAGATCACGGGGTCTATTAGCTGCCAGACTAGGTGGCTTGGATCAAAATTGAACCCGAGCTCCTTCCTATAGTTCACGGCCTTTAACATTCTCTCCGCGGTCTCAATATTGTAGGCGAGCTCCTGCGGATGAACTTCATGGGCGAACTTGACTCCATTTGCGGCGAAGTGATCTAAGACCTCTCCAAATCTCTCAGCGAAGACATCGAAGAAGCTTTCGTAGATTTTCTCATAAGTCGGTGGAAAGATGTAGAACGCGCCCCAGTTCGGGCAGCCCATGAACCCGTTCACGACCGGAACCTCGAGGGCGTTGGCCGCTTCGGCCGTCTTCTTCAACCTCGTGATCCCGTACTTGATCTTTTCCTCCGGCGTCCCCTTACGGCCCCCCTCATACCAGATGTCGGTTGATTCGTCGTGCGGTCCTAAGATCAATTGTCCTTCGAGGTGATTTGAGAGCCCCGAAATTATCATATTGTATTTTTCTACGAGCCTCCGCAGCTCTCCAGCCCCTCCGCTTAGAACCTTATCGAGATCTAAGTGGTTGCTCCCCTTCCAAGCAGCTAATTCAACCGCCTCATATCCAAGACCGGAGACGTACCTCAACACCTTCTCCAAGGGGTCTTCAT
>JAGHCZ010000108.1 GCA_021160205.1 Nitrososphaerota archaeon
AACAGGGCCCCTACGAAGGGAAATATCCAGCAAAGCCACGGAGCAAAGCTGACGCTAAAAACCTCCGACATATTTCTCAACCTCCATAAGCCAGGTAGACGCTTCCTTTGCGAGCCCTAGGAGGGGATCAGGCCATACTCCGAGTACAACTACGAGAACCGCGAGAACGCATACAGGGACCAACATAGTTATCGGCGCCTCCTTCACGTTCACCACTCGCGAAGAGGGCGCCGCTATTAACGTCTTTAATATTCTTAGGTAGTAGCCTGTTGAAACGGCGCTGAAAATTACTAGTAGAATTCCTAGCCAGAGCATTCCGGAGTCTAAGCTCGACATGAAGAGGAAAAGCTTGCTTATGAAGCCGTTAAGCGGGGGCATTCCTATTAGCCCTAATATGGCTATGATGAACGCTGACGCCGTAATGGGCATCTTACGCCCGATCCCCGATATTTCGTCAAGGTCTCCAGCTCCCAATCTGTAAATTATCGCTCCTATGCATAGAAACGCGAGAGCCTTTAGCAGGCCGTGATTGAATATGTGCAGGAGAGCCGCGGTTAGTCCTAGCTTCGTTCCAGCGGCCACCCCTATGAAGATGTAGCCTATGTGGGCTATGCTCGAGTAAGCAAGCATCCTTTTGATGTCATGTTGCAGGAGACCGACGACATTACCTAACAACATATTCAGGACGCTAAACGCGGCAAACAGGAAAACCCAGCTCGCGCTCAAAGCAGGTAAAATGAAGAACAGAAGCTTGCATATCACAAATACAGCGATCTCGGTCGAGGCGCCCGCTATGATCGCGGAAACCGAGGAAGGAGCTGCCGCGTATGCGTCAGGAAGCCAGGTGTGAAGTGGCACTATTGCTGCTTTAATTCCAAAGCCCGCGATTAGTATTATTAAAGCGAGATAAAGCCATGGCTCTCCATTAGCCGAGCTTAAAGCTGAAGCTAATTCAACGAGATTTAAGGTTCCAGCTAATCCGTAGAGAATGGATATTCCGAACAAGATCGTAGCAGATCCCGCGGCGCTCATGACCATATACTTCACGGCGGCTTCTACCGGCGCTTTTTCAGTTCTCCTGAAACCCACTAAAACGTAGGATGAAACGCACATCAGCTCCCAGAAAACGAATAAAGTGAATAGATCGCCGGAAAAAACTGACCCGATCATGCCCACAGTCATCAATATTAAAAGAGCATAGTAAAGCGGGACCCCGGCATCTCGCTCCATAAACCTAATGGAGTAAATAGCGACAGAAATGCTGAGAAGAATCGTCAAGAAAGCTGCGAAAAATCCGGGCAAATCTAATATGAGGTTCGCGTGAAGTAGTCCTGCTTGAATTGGGATCTTCATGGGTTTAGCCGAGATCTGGGGAAATACTATGTATAGGAAAGCTGCGGAAAAAGATAATCCTATGACCGCGAATATTCCGCTAAGTAGGCGGGAAAATTTTTTCGGAATTAATGATCCTATCACCGGCGTGATTATGGAAAATATCAAAAGTGAGTCAAGAATCGGCGTGAGCATCTCTTCATCCCCTCAGCTCCCGCATCTTTCTAACGTCGAGAGACCCGAAGTGCTTATAGGCATATATCGTGAACGCCAAGAACACCGCACCTATGCATCCCGCCAACCCTATAGAAGTAATCACTATTGCCCTGCCTAGTGGATCTATGAATCCCGGCTTCCAAAAAGCGGATAAGGCCACGAAGTTTATGTGAGCAGCGTTTATGAGGATCTCGATGCCCATTATCAGCCTTATGAGGTTCCTCTTAGTTATCAGGCAATATAACCCGATGACATAGAGCATAGCCGAACAAGCGAGATACAGCGAGAGCGTCGCCACCGTTTTACCACCTCTCAGCTCTGAGCACGGCCAGACAGCCTATTGCCGACGCGAACAAGACGAAAGCTTGAACAGTGATGTCGATGAATCTATGCTCCCACAGAAACATTCCAGATTTCTTGCCTACAGCCTCTCCTGTAGGCACCAGTTTTTCCGGCGTCTTCGCGTATCTAAATGCTGGGAAAACGTGTTCAGAGATGAAAATGATGCTCGCCGAGATTAAGATTACGGTGAGGATTATTCCCAAGAATTGAACTTTGTCCAAGCTCACCTCATTTCACGCTCCTTTCCAATAGTCAACATCACCGTTGCCAAAAACAAGACTACAATGGCGCCAGCGTATATCGCGAGCTGGAACACCGCTATGTAAGGCGCGCTCAGGATCCAATAAATTGCTCCGATAGAGATGCACATTAAGGCGAAGAAAATTATCGCCTTAAAGAGGTTTTTTACCTCAATTGAGAGAATTGCAAAGATTACCGTAATGCAATTAACAGTATTTGAATGATATCGGTAAGCATAACATTCACCTCAACGATAGCTTAAACTCTGGTTCCGTCACTTTTCCAGATCAAAGTCTTTTTAAAAAATCTTCTCCCGTGATTATGACAAAGATAAATTATTAAGGTAGGATCTTCTCCGAAGACTTGGGTAATATAGTCATGCAGCATGAAGTCCTCTTCTTGCCCATAGTATTCTCTATCTCGATCGCGATAGCGCTCATTTTCTACATCATAGGAGGGAGAATATCTGCGAAGGGGGAAGCAAGTGAGGGGAAGATTTCTCCTTATAGCTGCGGCGAGGATTTACCTTACGAAGGAGATATGAGAATTAATTTAGAAAAATTTTTCCTATTCACTGTTTACTTCTTGATATTCGATGTGATCGCGTTTACGATGGTGATCTCGTTCGGCGTTTCCCCGCTCTACGCCTATATCTACGCTTTAGTGACCTTAGCCTCTGTAGTCTTCATCATGAAGAGGTGAAATGAGGTGAGCACCCGTCGAACTCATGGAATCTTGAAATGGGCCAGGAAGAAGTCTCCTTGGATAATTCACTTCAACACGGGAGGATGTAATGGATGCGACATAGAGCTTCTCGCCGCCCTAACTCCGAGATACGATGTCGAGAGATTTGGAATGTTGCTGAAAGGAAGCCCGAGACACGCAGATGTTTTGGCTGTGACCGGGCCCGTAACTCTCCAGGTAAAAGATAGGCTTGTAAGAATCTATGAGCAAATGCCTGAACCGAAGTACGTCATCGCGATCGGCTCATGCGCCGTGAGCGGCGCTCCCTTCTGGGATTGCTACAACGTCATAGGAGGAGTAGACAAGCTTTTCCCGGTGGATGTCTATGTTCCGGGCTGTCCTCCGAGGCCTGAAGCGATAATCGAGGGATTTGCGAAGCTGCTTCAAAAGATGGAGGAGGAGAAACGTGAGTAGAGAGGAGGAGGTTCTGGAAAAGTTGAAGGAGAAATTCGGCGAGGGCATCCTCGGCGTGAATATTCAAAGACAACGAAGAATATTCGCTGAGATCGATCGATCGCTGCTTCGAGAGGTGCTGAGCTATCTAAGAAAGGAATTGAATTTCGATCATATTTCGACGATAACGGGATACGATTACGGAGATGGAATCGAATTGATATATCATCTAGCCTACGAGGACTCGTTAGAGCTCTCCGTAAAGCTGAAAATATCGAGGGAGAAGCCGGAAGCCGATTCCGTAAGCGATATTTACCCAGCGGCGGCGATATACGAGCGGGAAGTCCACGATCTTCTAGGAGTCGAGTTCAAAGGAAACCCCGACCTATCACCTCTAATACTGCCTGATGAGTGGCCCGCTGAACTACGTCCCCTCCGGAAAGACGAAAAACTTGAGGATATTAAGTCGGCGATCGAAGCCGAGGCGGAGAGAAGATGAGCGGATCAATGATTAAGGTAATATTTGGCCCCCAGCACCCTGCCCTAAAGGAGCCCGAGAGATTCATTCTCAATACTGAGGGAGAATACGTTGTCAACGCAAAGGTTAGGATAGGCTACATCCACAGGGGCATCGAGAAAGCCATGGAAAACCGCACCTACCTTCAGAACATATATCTTTCCGAGAGAATCTGCGGAATCTGCTCCGACGCTCATACGACTTGCTACGTCCAAGCAATCGAAGAACTCTTGGGAGTTGAAGCTCCGCCGAGAGCGAAATACATCAGGGTCATCGTAGCGGAGCTCGAGAGAATTCACAGCCACCTACTTTGGGTGGGAGTAGCTGCGCATGAAATAGGCTTCGACACGCTATTCATGTACGTGTGGAGAGATAGAGAAATCGTCATGGACCTCCTCGAACAGGTCTCAGGCAATAGAGTTCACTACGCGATGAACACCATCGGAGGTGTTAGAAGGGATATAGCCGGCGAAAAATCGCCTAAGATACTCAAAGGACTGAGCCTTCTAGAAGAAAAGACGAAGCAGTACATCGAGATGATAAGGAAGGAGCAAACCATTTTGAAGAGAACGATCGGCGTCGGCATGTTGAGCAAATCCGATGCGTTAAAGCTCGGAGCAGTAGGACCGACCCTTCGAGCGAGCGGGGTCAAAAGAGATGTCAGAAAGGATGATCCCTACGCCGCGTACGATGAGATCTCGTTCAACGTGGTGACGAACGATGGATGCGATTGCTTCGCGAGAATAATCGTTAGATGTGAGGAGATTCTCGAGAGCATAAACATGTTCAGGGAGGCATTAAAGAAAATGCCGGGAGGGGAGATAAGAGTCAAAGTAAAGCCTTCG
>JAGHCZ010000045.1 GCA_021160205.1 Nitrososphaerota archaeon
CGCCCTAACTGTGTAAAACAATTACGTGGCCTCGGGGGTAAAGGGAAGTGTTAGCTTAAGTTAGCCGAAAAAATATTAATCATGCTTTTCAGGAGTTTTTGTATGAAAATCTTCGAGGTCGGAGGTTTCAAGTATCTGCAGCTCTCTTGGGAGGATATCGAGGGGCTCGTGGAAGAGCTAGCGGAGAAGATAATTTCAGATTATACTCCGGATATTTTGGTGGGAATTCTCAGAGGAGGCGTGACCGTGGCTCATCTTCTCTCCGATGTTCTAGGGTTCAGAATAATTTACCCTATCGGGTGCAGCAGCTACGTGGATGTGGCCAAAAGGTTCGGTGTTAAAGTCTACAGCCCCCTAGCCATAAACGATCTCTCGGATAAGCGGGTGCTCTTGGTAGATGATGTCGCCGATGAGGGATTAACCTTGAAGGAAATAATTGAGCATGAGATCGCTTCGAAAAATCCGCTCGAGGCTAAGGTCGCTACTCTTCATATGAAGCCTTGGTGCAAGTTTAAACCGGATTACTTCGTCCAAGTCACGGATGCCTGGATCGTTTATCCATGGGAGAAGAGAGAAGTAGTTAGACAGGTCGCGGAGAGCTTCATAAAAGAGCTTGGAGAAGAGGAAGGAATGGATAAGCTCGCAAGCCTTCTAGGATCAAATACCAAGAAGGTGGAGAAAATTCTCGCTTCCACCCGAAATCCTAATTCATGAGATAATTTTTAATTTACGTGCTTTGTATCATATCCGGCGTGAAGATTTATGCTGAAGTATATGGATGCGCGGCGAATGTCGCGGACTTCGAAATAGCATTAGGTTTATTGAAAGAGAGAGGACATGAAATAGTCTCAAGTCCGGAAGACGCAGATGTATTAATAATTTTCACATGCGTGGTTAAGAAGCCGACAAGCGACAGAATGCTCTATAGAATATCAAGGCTCGCGAAGTACGGGAAGCGCCTAGTGGTCGCTGGATGCATTACCTCAGGCGAGCCTGAAAAGGTCCGGAAAATAGCTCCCACCGCGATAATGCTTCATCCAAGGGCGGTAACGAGAATTCACGAAGCAGTAAAAACGGGTAAGAGCATCATGAGAGAGACCGATGAAGTGAAACTCGGGAAACCAAGGATCAAGAGGAGCCCAATAATAGCGATAATCCCAACTTCCGAAGGTTGCTCGTGGAGGCTTTGCAGCTTCTGCATAGTCGCGAGGACTCGGGGATCATTCAAGAGCTATCCGATGGAGCTCATAGAATTAGAGGCCGAGCGATCTATCCGAGAAGGAGCTAGGGAAATTTGGCTCACTAGCCAAGACATGGGGAGCTATGGAATCGAGTCCGGCAGAAGCAGGCTAGCTGAGCTCGTAGAGAGGGTCGCCGAAATAAGGGGGCCGTTCTTCATAAGAATCGGGATGATGAACCCGCTTTACATATATCCGATTTTAGGGAAGCTTGCAGAAGCATACAGGCTTCAGAAGGTCTTTAAATTTTTACATGTTCCGGTGCAGTCGGGATCAAATAAGGTCTTAAGAGATATGAGAAGAGGATACGGCGTCAGCGTTTTCGAAAAAGTAGTAAGATATATGAGATCCAAAGTACCGGAACTAACGCTTTCAACAGACATAATAGTAGGGTTTCCAACAGAAGACGAATCCGACTTCGAAGAAACCCTAAAGCTCGTCGAGAAAATCAGGCCCGATATGATAAACATATCCCGTTTCTTCCCAAGGCCGGGGACGCCCGCGGAGAGGCTTAAGCCTCTGAACCCCAAAACGATCAAGAAGAGGAGCAAGCTGCTAAGCGAGGTCGCAAGAACAATAGCGCTTAGGAACAGCGAGAGGTGGATCGGCTGGAAAGGCTTCGCCATCGTCGATGAAATAGGAGAAAGAGGAGAAGCCATAGCTAGAAACATAAGCTATAGGCCAATAGTGATCCCCGATCGAGGCAGAGAACTTTATGGAAAATTCGTGGAGGTCGAGGTAGAATCCGCTAAACCATACTGCCTAATCGCGAGGCTTAACCGCGTTATCGATAAATCAGAAATCGAAGCCATAGCGCTCGCTTAATAAGCGAGGTTGTAAAGAAATATTTGGAACTTGAGCAAGATGGAATTCGACGTCATCGTAGTTCATTACGGAGAGGTCACCCTTAAGCGGAGCAAACGCGGCTTATTCGAGAAAATTCTCGCAAGAAACCTCGAAAAATCTTCGGGGATGAAGGTTAAGCGCCTTCAAGGGAGATTAATAATCGAATTGACCCCAAAAGCCGATTTAACGAGTTTGCTGGATAAAATCGGAAAGGTCTTCGGCGTAGTTTGGTACGCGCCCGCGATCAAGGTGAAGACGGTTGAGGATCTTCAGGAAAGGATCGTGAAAATACTCCGCGGCTTGAAAGTGAACAAGATCGGAATCGAAACTCGCAGAAGTGATAAGAGCTTTCCGATGACCTCGCTAGAGATCTCAAAGATTGTAGGGGCGCATCTTTCCGCAGCCCTCGGCGTGAAAATCGACTTGAAGAACCCCGAAAAGAAGGTTTTCATCGAGGTAACGGAAGACGGAATCTACGCATCATTCGAGAGGCTCAGGGGGCCTGGAGGTCTTCCGATAGGGTCGTCTGGAAAGGTTCTTTGCTTATTTTCCGGGGGGATAAGGTCCTGGCTCGCCTGCTGGTATATCATGAAGAGGGGGTGTTCAGTAGATCTACTCCACATCTATAACGCTTCATCCCCCGAGCGATTTCTAGAAGCGGCGGCTCATCTCATCAACAAGCTCCTAGAATATTCGATGAAGTTTAGGCTATACCTGATCCCTTTCAACATCGTTCTTAAAATCTTGGAAGAAGTCCCCGAAAACATGAGAGAGATTGTATTCAAGATCTATTTGCATAAAATTGGCGAGAAAATTGCCGAGCGTCGCCGCTATCCAGGCCTCGTCTCAGGATATACAATCGGCCTTGACCAAGTTAGATTCAACGAACTTTATCTTCTCCTATCGCTAAGGAAGCTTCCCATCTATACGCCTCTAATAGCGCTTGATGAATCAGAGATAATTAATCGAGCTAGATCCTTGAGACTTCCGGAAATCCCCGGCGAAGAATACCTAGATCCAGCAGAATATTTGAGGAGGAATTTCGGAACCGCGGAGGTCGATCGAGACAGGGTTAAGGATTATCTAAAGAAGCTAAAACTGGATGATGCTGTGGAAAGATCTATGAGCGATCTTCAAGTGCTCGAGCTTAAATTCGGCGAGAAGCTGAAGCCTAAGACGTGACTTTACAATTTTATGGGCTCTTCAAATCTGGGAAGAATCACCTCGCACCCTATATCTCCCAACTTAAAGAGCCTCTGAAATTCATGCGGGTTTTCCGTATGCACCGGGATAAGTTTTCTCGGATTAATTTCGTTGATTATTTCTATGAGGCTCTCGCGATCCGCGTGCCCCGACGAGTGAACGTTTCTCAAATCCAATCTTAGAAGGCGAACCCATCGCTCAAACTTGCTCCATTCTATTTCTTGTTCTTCGTCATGCGGCTCGCTCGTCGAAACTATTATTCTCGAGCCCGGCTTAGGCTTTATTTGAGCTAATTCGAGCACATAATCTAGGCCGCTCATCACTAAGATGTATTTCTCTTGGTTTTTCCTTATTTCATCTGGTTTAACGAGGTCCCCCTCCCTCTTTCCGTCAATTCTATCCCGGTAAATTTTCTTCAGCCATCCGCGATAGTGCGTTGATTCAACGTCGTAGCCTCCTCCGCCGAGAGACCTCCTCTCAAAATATATTCCAGCGTCCTTTAGGCTGGGAAGCGCGATTTTAGTCTCCGAGTCATTTAATTTATCGATTAGGTGGACTATCTTGGGGCAGATTACGAGTTTTTTCCCGAGCTCTTCCGCAAGCTTGGTCAGGTCTCTGAGCCTATCCATGTCTGTGGGAGATACGACTATGCACGTGAGCTTATCCTTCTTTTCATTTACATAGCTCCTGATCTCTCTCGAGACTTCTTCCTCTGAAACTCTAATGGAAGAATCCACCCTGGTTCCCTCGGTCAAGAGGTATTCCACGTCCCTGGCTTTTTGCACGAATCTATCCGTGAATTCCCTGAACAATCCGTGCCTTCTAATGTCTCCGGTGTAGGCTAAAGACGCGTCTTCAACTATGAATCCGAAGGACGCTGGAAGAGAGTGATCGACCGGATACGGAAGAACGTTAAACGGGGCTTCCGATATCTTCGAGCCTTCCTCAAAGCTCTCAACATTTCTCTGAATTCTTTCTCCTCTTCTACCCGTTCTCCTATCTCTCATTGAGAAAATCTCTCCATCGATATCGAGGGTCGCGGATGC
>JAGHCZ010000020.1 GCA_021160205.1 Nitrososphaerota archaeon
ACCCTACTCCGATCGCTTTCACAGGGCCTCATCCAAGTGGAGGGAAGAGGAAGCTTCGGCGATTTCTCGCGCAGATTTGATCTACTAACTGAAAAGGCCATAATAGACGTTATAAGGCGGAATCTGGAAGAAGTTTACATAGTCTCGGAGGAAATAGGGCATATCCCCTGCGAAGATCCCAAGTATTATGCTCTAATAGATCCCGTCGACGGATCCACAAATGCCTCCCATGGGCTTCCATTTTACGCGTCGTCAATCATCATCTCAAAAAGCCCGTACATACGCGATGTAATCGCAGCCGGAGTGATAGATCACTCAACTGGAACCATTTTTCTGGGAGATCGAGAAAACGGGGCACTGATTGATGGGAAGCCCGCTTCTGTTAGAAAGACGAGATCCTTGTCCGAAGCATTGATATTCATCGACCTAGGAACTCTGAATCTAAGAAAGGATAGGCCGCGGCAGGCTCGAGAATGGTGCGTGAGGCTCATCGGAACCGCGAGGCATGCTAGGTTCTTCGCGGCGGCGAATCTCGAGATATGCTATATCTTACAGGGTAAGGCGGATGGTTTCGCCTGCGTCTCCGAGGAGCTAAAATTAATGGATTTTTGTGCGCCGATGTGCCTTGTAAAGTGGTCCGGAGGAGCGTTTCGCATCATAGGCGAGGAAAATCCTCTTTTAACTGAAAATAAGCGCTATGGAGTAATAGTGGCTTCCACGAAAGAGCTTTTAGAAGAAATGTTGGCGTTAAAGTCTTAAAAGACTTGCTCCACCTTACCGAGGAGAGTCAAATTGATGTTTCGCGGGATAAGGGCGGAAATAAAGGATCTCGATAGACTGAAGAAAGCGGGATATAGGCTTGTTGGAAGGCATTCCGCGGTCAAGATATGTCACTGGACGAAATCCGTTCTCCGCGGCGGAAAGAACTGTTATAAAGGCTGGTACGGGGTTCAAAGTCACAGATGCCTCCAAATGACTCCATCACTTCAATACTGCAATATGATGTGCGTTTTCTGCTGGAGGCATCACACTATAAACAGGCTTGAAGCTTATTCAGGAGACTGGGACAGGCCGGAGGAGATCTTAGATGGATTAGTCAAGGAGCAGCGTCAGCTTCTTTCGGGATTTAAAGGAAACCCGGCGGTCGATAGGCAGCTCTTCGAAGAGGCTATGGAGCCCAAGCACATGGCGATTTCATTAGACGGAGAGCCCACAATCTACCCGTATTTAGGCGATCTGATAAAACTCGCGGAGAAGAGGGGAATGACTACTTTCTTAGTAACTAATGGAACGAATCCCGACGTGCTTCGCTCTTTGATGGGCGAGGCGGAGCCCACGAATCTCTACATAAGCCTCTACGGACCCGACGAAAAAACTCACCTCAAGATATGTCGCCCGCTCATTCCAAATACTTGGAAAAGGCTGATCGAAAGCCTGAAAGTTATGAGAGAGCTCGAGACCTCGAGAAAGGTGATCCGCCTCATAATGATCGATGGATACACTATGCACGACCCCGAAAAATACGCTGAATTGATTAAGATCTCTGGCGCGGACTTTATCGAATGCAAGGGATATATGCACGTCGGAGAATCTCAGAAAAGGCTAGGCAAAGAGGCGATGCCCACCCTCGACAAAATCAGGGCTTTCGCAGAAAAGTTATCGCTTGCCTCCGGCTACGAATATCTAGCCGAAGACCATCCGAGCAGGGTCGTACTTTTAGCTAATCCTCTTTCCCCGCATTACGAAGAAGTTCGAGAAAGAATTCTCAGAGCCTCAACCGGTCAAAGTGTTTCTTGAGTTTCTTCCATGTTTCTCCCGGGAGCTCTGGGACCACTTTAGTTTCCGAGAAAATAGGCATGAAATTCGTGTCTCCAGTCCATCGGGGAACTACGTGAAGATGGAGGTGATCTTCTAATCCCGCTCCGCTCGCTCTGCCGAGATTCAGTCCCACGTTAAATCCCTCCGGCCGATATTCCTCTCTTAAAGCTTTTATCGAAAGCCTGAGAATTCTCATGATTTCTAGAGATTCTTCTTCGCTGAGATCGAGAAGGCTTGAAATATGGCGATATGGAGCTATGAGGAGATGCCCGTTGTTGTACGGGTACTTGTTCACGACCACAAAGCATTTAGAACCCCTGAAAACGACCAGATTTTCTTCATCCCTGTTTTCTTTCGCCGCCTTGCAGAGAAAGCATTCAGAATTCTTCTCGCAAACTTTTTTGATGTAAGTCATCCTCCAAGGCGCCCAAAGTATCTTCATGCCGCCATAAACAGGGAGCTCACCATAATTTAATGTTCCCAGATCGAATGATTAATCTTTAACTTGGATCGATTTAATTAAGGTGAAACCGGATGAAAATAAGACAGGTAGATATATCCGGTAAGCAACCTGTTAAGAGGGAAGCGGTTGCAAAGGGGCTGATTAAGCTTAAACCCGAGACCATAAGCAAAATAAAGGAGGGTAAAATTGAAAAAGGCGATCCGCTTCAGGTCGCTAGACTAGCTGGAATCAACGCAGCAAAGCTTACTCCACTACTTCTCCCATTATGCCATCAACTTAAGCTCGAACACGTCTCAATAGACCTATTCGTCAGAGATGAAGGCATCGAAGTAGTCGCCAAGGTCGCCGCGACCGAGAAAACAGGGGTGGAGATGGAGGCCCTAACCGCCGCGTCGATAGCCCTCCTAAAC
>JAGHCZ010000116.1 GCA_021160205.1 Nitrososphaerota archaeon
ACCCTATATGCCGGAGGAGCTGCTCCCTTCGCGTTCCTCCTCGCGGCGTTGATCTATGTCTCAATCGGCTTGGCATACGCGGAGCTCGCTCCTACTTATCCCTATGCCGGCGGCGTCCAAGTCTACACCATGAGGGCTTTAAACACCTTGATGGGTTTCTTAGCCGGCTGGGCCATAATGCTATCCTATACCCTCGACATTTCTCTTTTCTCGGTTGCTTCGGCGGGATATCTGAAATACCTGTTCCCAGGAATCGAGAGGCTAACGATTACGCTTCCAGTAATCAACTTCTCCATTTCGAGTTTGGGTTTGGTCGCGGCTATCTTGGTTATTTTCCTGATAGCGATAAACTACGTGGGAATAAGATATTCCGCTGGAATGGTCTCAGCGCTCGTGGGGCTAGGGCTGCTGGTGCAAGCTCTAATACTTGTCTTCGGATTCGGCACATCCTTCGATTTAGGAATGTTTCTTAAACAAATAGTGAAATTCGGGAATGATCAGATGCTAAAGGAAGTTGGCTATCTGAATTTCTTCGACATCAATCTCAACAACTTCCTCTACGGGGTCACCCTCGCCATGGCCTCCTTCGTCGGAATAGAGTCGATAGCTCAAGCCGCCGAAGAGACGAAGAGGCCTCATAAGTGGATTCCGCGGGCCGCTAAGCTATGCGTTGTGGCGGTTCCTCTCTCCGTGCTCCTCTTTAGCGTTCTCTCAATCGGGGTATTGGAGTGGAGATTTCTCGGCAGCTCTTATGAGAACCCGATCGCCGTTTTAGCCAGCAAATTCCCATACGTCGGGAAAACATTAGCTCTCCTAGTCTCCTTTGCGGCTTTCATCCTTTGCTTAGCCTCCGCTAACACGGGCGTCATCGGCGTTTCAAGGCTTACCGCCAGCATGGGGAAATTCAGCCTACTCCCAAGCCAGCTCTATCACATTCATCCGAAGTTCAAGACTCCCACTAGAACTATCTTGATCTTCGGCCTGATAGGTTTCTTCTTAACCTTGCCCGGGGATATCCCCCTACTTGCGAGCCTATACAACTTCGGGGCATCATTCAGCTATTTTTTTCTTATGCTTAGCCTCTTAGTTCTCAGGAAACGAGATAGTCACGTGCATAGGCCGTGGAAAATTCCTCTCTCCCTAAAAGTGAAGATCAAAGACGAAGAAATAGAGCTTTCCTTGATAGGTCTCCTCGGTCTCTTGGGAACAGCGGCGATCTGGATCCTAATAATTCTACTCAATCCAGCGGGCAGAATGCTGGGCTTCGCTTGGATTTTGCTCGGCCTTATATTATACGCGGCGTTCAGGAAAGGTATTCACAAGAAGCTGATCAGCGGAGATGAGAGAAACCTCGTGGTCCCGGCTGGATACAGGATGAGGCTAGCCGTTTTGGTAAGGCCCTCTGAGGATCCTGATGTTGTTCGGAAATCTATAACTAGGGCTCTGGATAAGCGGTTTTCTGTAAAACTGATAAGCATAGTTGATATACCGCAGAAAATTTTTGACGCGTTCACCGAGGAGGAACTAGACTCTCTAAAGAAGAAGATCGGAGAAGAGCTGGATGTTCTGGCTCAAGAACTGCGTAAAGAAGGGTTTGAAGCGGATTATATCGTGAGGCTTGGAGATTTTTCAGAAGAGCTCGAAGGAGAATTGGAGAAAGGAAATATAGATTTCGTGGCCTACATAGTTCGCGGATTCGGAAAGGCCGCCTTCGAAAAGGGAATGGATGAAAAAGTCCGATTCTTCATGTCTAAGCACCGCGGAAAAATCATGCTCCTTAAAAGGGTAACTGAGTGATCGGTCACGTTTACGCTCCGCAGAAGCGGTTACTACTTAAGAAGGCTTCTCGATTGCTCTCCTTGAGCCATGTCCGCGAAAGCCGGAGTAAGAGCTTTCTTACACATCTTCGTCGAGTCGAGCCAGTTAGAGAAGGTCAGCAAAGAGATAACGAAGCTTCCCGAAACAATTGATGTTTACGAGGTTACGGGCGAATTTGATATAATAGCCATCGTGGCCACTCCGAGCATAGAGGAATTCAGAAGTTTCCTGAAAGATAAAATCCTCAAAATCCAAGGCGTGAAGAGCACGGTTACCTCGATCGTCCTCCACACCTATAAGAGAGACGGAGTAGAAACGGGAGAATAGCGCTAAAACAGCAACATAATTATTTAGGTACATGATGAAAACTTGAGCAAGGCATGTCGAGCGGTGAAGGCGGATTATATAGATCAAGACTCGGAAAGAAAATGGATGAAGACGCATTAAGCTATCTCTCATCTCTTAACGAGGACCGCGAGATATTTCTAGAAGACGTAGAAGGGACAGAAGCGCACGTCATAATGCTCTGCGAACAGGGAATTTTGGCGAATAACGAGGCGAAGCAAATCCTCAAGGCTCTCGAAGATCTCAAGAAAAAGATAATCAGCGGAGAAATCGAGCTAAAAGGAGATTTCGAAGATGTTCATGAATTTGTAGAGTCCTATGTCATAAGCCGCGTAGGAATGGAAATCGGAGGCAAAGTGCATAGCGGAAGGTCGAGGAACGATCAAGTGGCTCTGGACATCAGGCTTAGGCTGCGCAGATACATTCTCGAGACTTGGAGGGAATCCTTGAAGCTCGCGGAGGCGCTTCTCTCAAAGGCTGAAAAGAAGAAGGAGGCGCTCGTACTGCATTACACGCATCTACAGCAAGCGCAAGTCGGATACTTATCCCATTATCTATTATCTCACCTCGATCATCTGCTACGGGATCTGAAAAGGCTTGAAGAATGTTATCATCGTGTAAATCGCTCGCCGCTCGGGGCATGCGCAATAGCCGGATCAACCTTGCCGTTAAACAGGGATAGAATCGCGGAGCTGCTCGGATTCGAGGATGTGATCGAAAACTCCATTGACGCGGTGAGCTCGAGGGATTTCGCTTTAGAAGCCGTATCGGCGGCCACCATAATGATGGTGAATCTGAGCAGGATCGCGGAGGACTTGATAATCTGGTCTTCAAGCGAATTTGGCTACATCGAGCTTCCGGATGATCTCGCATCGCCCTCGAGCGTCATGCCTCACAAGAAGAACCCATGCATATTGGAACTGTTAAGGGCCAAGGCCGGTAAATCGATCGGCCTTCTAACAAGTCTTCTAACAATGACAAAGGGAATCCCAACCGGATATGACCGCGACCTCCAAGAGGAAAAACCCGTTATCTGGGAGGCTTTCAAGGAAACCCGAGACTCCATCCGAATTCTCGCTAAAGTCATCGAGAAAATGGACTTCAAGGATGAGCGGGCGTACGAAGCGGCTGCTCAAAGCTTTGCTCCGGCGATAGAGCTGGCGGAAGCCCTGATAAAGCATTCTAAGCTTTCTCTCCGCGAGGCGCATAGGCTTGTCGGAGCCCTAGTTGCTGAGCTTCACAAATCGGGTCTAATGCTTAGAGATTCGAGCTTGAAGCTGTTGAACGAGTTGGCGGAAAGGGTCTTGGGAAGAAAGATAGACTTTCCCGAGGATGTTTTCGCGCGGATAATCGACGCTAGCGAGGTTCCGAGTTTTCGTGAGACGAAGGGAGCTTCAAGCATCGGCGAAGTCGAGAAAATGATCGAGAACAGGAGGAAGAGGATCGAAGAGGCAAGGGATTCGCTTAGGAACATCTTAAAGAATTTGCGGAATTCAAAGGAAAAATTCGAAAAATCCTTGGAAAGCTTTTTAAATCCAGCTTAAATTTAACTTTATTAGAGGGATTTTACAAAGCTTTCTCGAGAAACATGAGCGAAGAGACGGTCGCGCTTGCTTATTCGGGAGGTTTGGACTCTTCTCTTATATCGATTCTCCTGAGAGAGCGATACGGCTTCAAAGAGGTCGTCGGGGTTTTAGTTGATGTTGGCCAAGGGGATGAGGAAATAGAGCTCGCGAAGGAGAGGGCTGATAAGCTTGGAATAGACTTGAGATACATCGATGCGAAAGAGGAATTCGTAAAAAAATACGTTCATAAGTGCATTAAGGCGAACGGAAGCTATGAGGGATATCCTGTCGGAACCTCGATGAGCAGGATTCTGATAGGCTTGAAGACCGCCGAGATAGCCGTTAAAGAAGGAATAGGCGCCGTGGCCCATGGAGCAACCGGAAAAGGGAATGACCAGTTCAGGTTAGAGGTCGCATTCAAGTATGTTGGGCCGCATTTGCGGGTGATAGCTCCCGTTAGAGAGCTGAACCTCACTAGGATTCAAGAGGAAGAAATGTTGAAAAAGCATGGAATTGAGATTAAGAAGCCTCGTGGAAAGATCGGCGGAGACGTTAATCTTTGGTCACACTCCATCGGAAGCGGGCAATTCGAAGATCTTAAGACCCAATGTCCGGATGAGGAATACTATTGGGTGAAGCCTTTAGATGAGGTTCCCGATGAGCCGAGAGAGCTCACGATAAAGTTTGAGAAGGGAATCCCCGTGGAAGTGGATGGAATGGTGGATCCGGTTGAAATGATTACGAGGCTTAATTACATCGCAGGGGGACATGGAGTCGGCAAAATAGACATTTTAGAAGATGGAATAATAGGGTTCAAGTCGAGGGAAATTTACGAAGCACCCGCGGCCTCGATCCTCTTAACGGCTCACTCCGATTTAGAGCACCTGACCTTAACCAAGGAGCAGCTGAGAATGAAGGCTCAAATAGACAACTTGTGGGCTGACATGGTATATCATGGCCTCTGGCTCCATCCCCTTAGAAGAGATTTAGACGCGTTCATAGACTCGACGCAAAAATGGGTGAACGGAAAGATAACCGTGAAGCTGCTAAAGGGATCCTTCGAAATAGTCGAGAGAGAATCGCCGAACGCGCTCTTCGCGCCGGAGATCAGAAGCCTGAAAGCAGCGGGATTCGATCAGCGGGACTCCACGGGAGCTGTGAAGATCTTTACTTTGCCTTTCCAGCTGTACAGTAAGAAGGGAAGGTGACTTCATTCGAGAGATCTTAGAAAGTCGTCGGCGGCCTGCTTCATAGCGGCTAAAATCTTTTGAACGACCTCCATCGGGGTCTCCCTGAATCCGCAATCCGGGTGAACGAATGCGATGTTTTCAATTCCCGCTCTTTCAGCTATTTTCTTTAGCCGATTGAGAGCTATGTCGGCGGGCTCAGCTTTAACATTTGAGATGAATCCTGCTCCTAATTTTTTTCCGTAATCTTCCAGGGATCTTTCAGAGATCAAGTGTAGGTTTTCTCTCTCCTTCTCACCGCTAAAGGCGAAGCTCAAGACATCTAAATCAAGCCTTAAGAGCATCTCATAGAGGTCTGGAACGCTTCCTATGGGCCCGCACACATGTATCGTTACTTCATTATGGGAGTGAATGCCCGCGAACAGCTCCTTGAGAACGGCCTCCGCGAATTTCGGAGAAACGAATTTTCCTGACAGCCCAGGTTCATCGATTTGAACGTAACAGCCCATCTTCACGGCTTCTTCGATGATTGGAAGTAAGGCGTCGATTAAATCCAGATACAGCTCTTTGTCTAGAAAGCCGCTGTACGGCTTCGCTCCGCTGACCGCGTAGGTAAAGCCCAAAGTTATCGGCCCGGTTATCGTTATTTTCACCTTCACATCGTCTCTCCCAATATCGCTTAGATACGAGAAAACTCTCTTGCAATCAACTATCTTATAAAACATCTTAGGATCTTCCATGGGCTTTATCTTACCTAAGATCGCGGGTCTTCCGGCTTTTTTGCCTAGACCTGGGATCTGCTCGAAGTAATCTATCAGGGATCCGCGCTGCTCACCGTCCGTTATTACCTCCACTCCGTATTTGAGCTGGAGATCTACCACCCGCTTAACAGCGGCATCGATAGAAAACTTCGACAACGCGCTAGGAAAGCTTCCGATGACTGTCCGCTTAAAAACCATGACTACCGCATATTCTTTCGGCGTGATCTATTCAAATTTTTACCATAAAAATGGTGTATGGGCCCGGTGGGATTCGAACCCACGACCTACGGGTATCCGAGGGAGTCCTTCGAGATCTCCCTTATGAGCCCGCCGCTCCACCAGGCTGAGCTACGGGCCCTCACGTTATCCGCTGGAGAAGCTTAGATTTAATGGTTACTTCATGTGGAGAGGAATCCTCCGTCCACGGTGACCAATGCCCCCGTTACGTAGGTTGAGAGATCGCTTGCGAGAACCAACACTATTCTGGCGACTTCATCCGGCTCCCCGAATCTTCCCAAGGGCAACCTGCTCTTGAAAGCTGCAGCCGACTTAATCAGACTCACTTTCAGTTTAAGAACCTCCTTCGCCGCGGCCTTTACTCCCCGCGTCAATATCCCTCCCGGAATAACCGCGTTTACCCGGAATCCATATTTTCCATACTCTTTTGCCAGGCTTCTGGTGAGCGCTATGACGCCGGCTTTGCTTACCATGTAGTGCGCTAAATCTTTCTCGAAGGGGAGTATCGCTTCTATTGACCCTATGTTCACGATGATGCCTCCCTTTTCAAGCCTCCTCCTTATCATGTGCTGGCACATCCAGAAGACCGAGTTAAGGTTGATCTCCATGACCTTCTCGAGAAAACCCTCATCTACCTCTAAGAAGCCCTTAAACGGATAGATACCGGCGTTATTTACCAGTATATCGGGTTCGCGGCCGCGCAACCCGTCCCAAAGTCTATCGATTTCCTCTTTATGCGAGAGATCAACCGCGTGGAGATTTACTTCAACTCCGAAGCCAGAAAGACCCTCCCCAACCCTTTTCAACCCATCATAATCGATATCAACTAACTCCAAGGCAGCTCCGGCCTCAGCGAACCGATACGCGATGGCTTCTCCAATGCCCGCGGCTGCTCCGGTGACTAGGGCCCGTTTACTCCTCAGGGAGATGAGTTCTGAT
>JAGHCZ010000158.1 GCA_021160205.1 Nitrososphaerota archaeon
ATTTCCCTTTACTCCGAGGCCACGTAATTGTTTTGCACAGTTAGGGCGTTTCGAGGTTCTGCGTAAACTTCAATCAAGGGAGAAGACGCTTCCCTTAAGTCTTAAATATTCCCTTCGAAAAAGGGCATTTGAGCTAATTTGTCGAAGCTGCCGAACGAGGTTGATAGAAAGCAGATGGAGATCTTGAGAATCTTAAGCGAACACGATGAACCTATAGGCTCATCTCTCATCAGGAAAAAACTCGCCAAGAGGGGATTCTTCCTAAGCGAGAGAACGATAAGATATCACCTGAAGTTGATGGAGGAAAGAGGTTTAGTGGAAGGCCACGAGAGAGAGGGAAGAACCATAACTAAAGCCGGCTTAGAGGAGCTCAGCAGAGCACTAGCATACGAGAGAATTGGATCGATTTTAACGAAGTATCTCTCGCTAGCCTATAAAGCGACGTATTCTCCGAAAACGGATACAGGTGAGGTCGGGCTAATGTACTTCTGATGGATAAGAAATTTGAAAGCAATGCGTTGAAAATAATTGAGAAGCTTTATGATGGAAAGCTTTTACCATCGCCCTTCATCAAAATACTAGATGAAGAAGAAGAGTATCGCGAAATATCGGTTCCCAGGGGAAGAATAGCCGTCTTAACGGTTTGTAATCTGACTATAGACGGCGTTTTAATTCACTCGGGAATACCGTTGATGCTGAAATACGGCGGACTCGTTCAATTCCTCAAATGGAAACCAATAAGATTTGTAGACCTAATAGCATATGAGCATACGACGATCCATCCGCTCGAGGTTTTCATATACAAACGCGTGACATCCATTCTAAGAATACTCGCAACCGGCTCAGGAATGATACCTGCAAATATGAGGGAAATGCCCGCCTCAGCGAGGGAAAAGGTCTCGGAAATAATCAGAGAACTTGAGGAAAAAAGATGGGCTGGAATCTTGGCCGTAGGAATGCCCAACGAGCCCATTCTAGGAGTCCCGGTCTCAATGGATAGGTTCGGCATCTCGATGATAGGCGGAGTAACTCCGGCGGCGGCTATGAGGGAAGCGGGAATAGACGTCGAAACATTTGCACCGCATTGTTTGGTGAACTTAAAAGATCTGAAGAAAATATGACGCGGAAGCGATGTTCTCGCTCTTTAGATCTTCATCATAATAATAGTTTAGAAAATTTGCATAACTAAGATATAATCAAGAGAGTTAGGCAATTTCCTTAAAATGGTGGTCGTTGGCATATGCTCTCCGGAAAAAATTTGCCGTGGGAATATTCATATCTCCGCGCGGGGGCTGCGTTATTGAAATCGGCCATGACAAATGCTAAGAAGTTTCTTGGAGATGTTTTGAGTCAATTTGATGAAGCTGCCGATGTGCTCGGAGTAGATGAGGGACTTCGTGAATTTTTGAAGACCCCGAAGAGGATAGTTATGGTATCGGTTCCAGTTAAAATGGATGATGGATCGGTTAGGGTATTCATCGGCTACAGAGTCCAGCATAACAACGCCAGAGGACCTTACAAGGGAGGGATAAGATATCATCCAAAAGTAGAACTCGACGAGATTACAGCTCTCGCTATCTTGATGACTTGGAAAGCCGCCGTCGTTGACATACCATTCGGCGGAGCTAAAGGCGGGGTAAAATGCGACCCAAAATCCATGTCTAAGTTCGAGCTGGAGAAGCTCACGAGAAGATATACCGCAGCGATCTCCGACATAATCGGCCCGCACATCGACATACCCGCTCCCGACGTATACACCAACCCTCAAGTTATGGCTTGGATCATGGACACGTATAGCCAGCTTAAAGGCGAGCCCACCCCAGAAGTCGTAACCGGTAAGCCTGTTCACCTAGGCGGAAGCGAGGGTAGAGAGGAGGCGACCGCCTACGGCATATCCGTGTGCGTCAGGGAAGCCGCTAAAAAATTCGGCATACCATTTAGAAACGCGACGATCGCCATTCAAGGTTATGGAAACGTAGGATTCAACGCGGCGAAAATACTCCACGAATGGGGAGCTAAGATAATTGCTGTAAGCGATTCGAAAGGTGCGATCATGAATCGTATTGGATTAGATCCGTTAAAAGTTTTGAATCATAAGAGCAAAACGGGAAGCGTGTTAAATTTCGACGCCGCTGAGAACATATCAAACAAGGAGCTGCTCGAGCTTGATACGGACTTCCTCATTCCGGCGGCCATCGAAAGGCAGATAACGAGGGATAACGCCGACAACATAAAAGCGAAAGTCATCGTCGAAGGAGCTAACGGCCCTACCACCTCGGAAGCCGATAAAATACTTACCGAGAAGGGAATTAAGATCATTCCTGATATTCTCGCAAACGCAGGCGGAGTAACCGTGAGCTATCTCGAATGGGTTCAAAATCTTCAGAGGTTCAAGTTGAAGAGGGAAGAAGTTCTAAGGAGGCTCGATGATAAGATGGTTAAAGCATTCGACGAGGTCTTGGATTTCTCGAGGAAGTACGAAGTCGGCATGAGGAAAGGAGCGCTCCTCCTCGCGGTGCACAGGGTCGCCCAAGCGGTTAGCTCCCTCGGAATCTGGCCATAAACGTACCTCTCGAAGAATTTTTATCGCCGAGCTAAATCAATTTTTCTGAATGAAGTTTTCAACGGGCCTTCCAAGGCTCGACGACATGCTTCAAGGCGGCGTATCAACCGGAGCTATCCTCTTAATCTACGGTCAAGAAAAATCCGGAAAAACGAGTCTCGCTTTAAGGATCTGCGCCTCGGCAGCCCGCGCGGCTTCGGCGTTGTATGTTGATTGCTCAGGGAGGCTGCATCCGCTTCGGCTTTCGCAAATTCTCGAAGCAAATAGAGTAGATGAAGATAAAGTTTACCTGTTAACTCTTGAGAACTTTCTTCAACAAGAGGAGGTCATTTTGAAGATTTATGATGAAGGAGCGCCCGCGCCTCTAGTGGTTTTTGATGATTTCACCTATTTGCATAGAATTGAACTTCTCGGGAACATTAGGCTCAACATGAACATCTATAGGAGGCTCGCGTTTCAGCTCGCAACCTTAAAGGAGGCCGCATTAAAGAGAGATTTAGCGGTAGTCATTATAGGGCAAATTCACAGCATCCCCGAAACCGGAGAGCCGAGAGCCGTCGCCCAGAGAATCTTGACCTATTGGTCTGATTACGTGCTGAGAGTTGAGAGAAAACATGCTCAACGAGTCAGCGGTATATTCTCGGAGAAGCCTCGGAGAGAGGAACCGATATTCTTCAAAGTAGTTAGGTCGGGAGTTGCTCCGAGATAAAGCTCGTGCCTCTAAGAAGGCGTTATGAACTTTTGGACGAACGCGTTGTAAAGGCCTACGCTGGCGAGAAGAAGTAATAGAAAGCTGAAGAAGAGCATGTACTTCGTCGTCCTGGGATCGGATGGCCTCGAAATGGCGCGAGTATATAGGAGAAGAGCTGCTACTCCGAGTCCATAGTAGAGAAATATGACGATCGTTTCAGCATGCGTTTGCATAAGCATGTTCCAGACGAAAATCCTCATACCGCCTCCGCGCAGGAAAATTATTGATATAGGGCGATTCGTGGAGATAGAATAGGTGACCCCGCTGACAAAGGCGATCGCCAAGATCATCAAAACCACTATTACTATTTTTTCAAAGGTCTCCGATTTGAGTCCCCTAATGACTTTATCAAGCGTCGACCGCCTACGGGAAGCCATCGACTAAAAACGCGAAATGGGAGGTAAAAAACGTTAACGCCGTCACCTAGATACGAATTCGACGGGTATCCCTAGATCTCGGCTAAGCTTTGGAGCTAGCTCGGTGAGCTGAGCGATCTTTGATTTTGAGGCTTGAAAGACGATCTTGTCGACGGCTACGAGCTTTAGCCCGATCCTCCGA
>JAGHCZ010000032.1 GCA_021160205.1 Nitrososphaerota archaeon
CGTCCAGCGGGCTAAGAGATTCCTCGTGACCGCGAGGCGGAGCATCTTCTCCAGCATGACCACCTTAGACCACCTAGGCGAGAAAGGTTAGATTCGCGGCCATGGATCTCGAGATCGATGGAGAGAAAGAAATCTCGAGGTCGACCACCTTTGACCACCACCATCAACATCTTAAATAAAAATCTAAGGTATAGATGCCCGATCTGCAGGAAAGAATTCAGAACGATTCTAAGCTTGATAGGTCATGGCCTCAGCCGGCATAAACTCAATCTCCTAGCCCTAGAAATGGAAAGAAAAGGAGAGAGTAAGAAGAGACCACGCCGGACAGCCCTCGAATACATAAAACTACCATGTGGGGGCGCCCGGATTCGAACCGGGGATCTCCGGGTGCCTTCTCCGACCAGCATACATAGGGGATCTGGAGCCCGGCGCCATAACCCTTAGCCCCGCATGGGATTGCTAGGCTACGCCCCCGAGTTCTGTGTTAGGGATATGAATTTATTAAAATTTATCCTTATGCTGGAGTTGGCATCGATATATTTTCGCCACTATTTGCCTAGGGCTTTATCGATATCTCCTCGTAGAGGCTTAGCCTGTAGCCTTTATCCTCGATCAGGCTAAATGCTTTATGAGCAACTTCTTCGAATCCTTTTACCTTGGTGTCTTGTGGATGGAAGACTATTCTAAGGGTTTCTGGATCATAGTATTCTAGCTCTTTTTGGAACTTCTCTATGCTTTTTCCCGGATCCTCTATCCCAAAAGTTGGCGCGTATGCTTGTGCTATTAGAGGTGGCTGTTTTCTGAGGAAGACCACCTTGTAAGTGCAGACATATGGATAGTATTCTAGGAAAACCGTCAAGGCTTCAGCGCTATAACTCCAGTTCGGAGGAGCTTCCCCGCCGTCCGGCGGGCATCCGAAAACTTCCTTATGGATTTCCATAGCTTTCTCACATTTTGCCCTGGTCTTTTCCCTGTTTAGATTTGTGAATTCAAATATCCACCTTTCCTCATCCATAGGCCAGAGTATAAGACCGTGGTGGCCTAGGACGTATTTGCCTAAGATCTTCCGTTTGACGTAGCTTACGAATTCTGGATTATGTTTGAGCGCATCCATATCATCCCTGTTAGCTGGTATTAGGAAATATTGGCGTTTCTCGATTCCGATCTCGCTTAAGCAGTCGTCAAGCTTCTCCAGATAGCCCTGATTATAGTTCCAAGGATCTAGATCATGTATTTCGATGAAGCATTTTCCGATGGTTTCTATAGGTTGTGTGAACTGTATTTGCCGTGAATAGAATCCGAGGGCGAATGCCGCTAGACCTGTAAGCCCGATCTTGATAACATCCCTTCTCTTCATCAAATCCTTCATACCAATTCTGGTCTAAAAACCTGTATTCAATTGAGTGCTTTAAATTATCGCCGAGAATAAGCCGACTTCGTATACTAGGGGCTAAATCGTGTATCTCGACGAAGCGCTTACCTCAGGTCAAATAATATTTTTGATTAGAGAATTCGATTTCCAATCCGGCTCTCTCGTTCTAAGGATGCGGTGAGTATCTCAATTTACGTTGACTCCGGTTTTCTCACATTTTGGCTGATCCATGTTAGGTAGCTCATGTTCCTCGCTATTATCGGTAGGGCTATTATCTCTGGGACGCTGTAGCTGTGAATTTGCTTGACTGCTTGGATTAGTTTTTCCATTTGGTCGAGCCGCGTCTTCGCGATTAGGAGGGCTTCCTGGGCTTCATCTATTTTTCCTTCCCACCAGAACAGGGATTTGATCCCTCTTACAATGTTCACGCAGGCCGCTAACCTTTCTTCGAGGAGCCTCCGAGCTATATTTTCCGATTCTTCGCTGGATGCGGTTATCAGGACGACGATGTACGCTCCAAGCATGGCATATATCAGGAAGCGGCTAAAGTTAATGAATGTTAGGTGGCGCCGTTTTCTAGGCTGTAATCATTTAGGGTGGGTTGAAGTTAATGATTAAGTGGAGATGCGGTCGTCTTCGCTGCTCTTCAGGGAATTTTATTTGAGAGACCCCGCCGATGTAGCGAGAGAGCTCCTCGGAAAGATTTTGGTTAGGGTGATTAATGGCCGGAGATTATCTTGCATGATCGTTGAGGTCGAAGCGTATTATGGGCCGGAGGATCCCGCATCGAGGGCTAGGAAGGGCGGAGACTTGAGGAGGGTGATGCTCGGCGATGTGGGAGTTGCATTGATCTACGGCATACATAGGCAGTGGCTTCTAAACGTCGTGGCTCACGGGGAGGGAGAGCCGGGCGCGGTTTTGATCAGGAGTGGCGAGCCATTAGAGGGCATAGAATTGATGAGGAAGTTCCGCGGAGTTGATGATCTGCGCCTACTTACGAGCGGGCCTGGTAGATTGACTAGGGCCATGCGCATAGATAAGAGCTTGCATGGGAAGCCCGTTTACGTGAGGGATCACGGGCTATGGATCGAGGAGGGAGAGGAGGTTTCGCCGAGGATCGTCGAGAGAAGTCATAGGATCGGGGTTTCAGAGGATTTACCTATTCCTCTTAGATTTTATGTGAAAGGTAACGCGTATGTTTCGAGAAAATAATTTGTTCAGGGGAGATGTTGCATGATTACCAAGGAATAGGCCTCTAATACGGCGGCCGCGAATAACGTTAAAAATATCAGCGGAAGCAGTTTCTTCAAGATATTAAAGTACCTTGACAAATTCTGATCAGGATTTTCTGAAAGGGCGGGTGCGACCGCGAATATGCAGAGAGCCGTGATCGAAGCGGTCTCAAATGGGAGAAATTCCGCTCCCGAGAACCTCATTCCGCTCATTAATGCTATTCCCCCTATGAGATAACATTGGAGCGCGAGCCCGTATATCGGAAGGGTCATCGAGAGGATCTTGTACGGCTTCCACCCAATCGGCTTGAACAACCATATGCCGCGCTCATAATATATCCTCGCTAAATATTTGTCTGAGAAAGGCTTCGCCTTCAAGATCAGCGGAGGGAAAAACGCAATTATCGAGGCGACTAACGCGTTATTCAAGAAAATTCCCAGTCCAAGCGACAGCGTCGTCGCCCATGGTCCTTTGAAGCCTAGCAGCTTAAAGAATTGGAAGAATGTTTGGGCGATTAGGTTCGCTCTGGTGATGGCGATCTTTAGGGCTGGAAGCTGCGTTGCGTACCCCGCTCCACGGGTTTCCGCTTGAGTTATTCCGAGGATTAATCCTAAAAGGGATGCGCAGACTAAAGCTCCGCAGATCGTCGCTATCTTCCTAAGCCTCGAAATAACTTCCACCCCTCCTTCATGAGAACTTAACTTCCCTTCAATAAAGATCATTCTTCGAAAGATGCCGCATCTGCAACAATCTTCCATGCTAACTCCAATTCTTATAAGTCATCTCCAACAAACTACTTCTATGATATCTGAGCTTGCGCTATTAGGGAGAATCGCGTTGGCGTTCGTGCTCGGCGGAGCCATAGGTTTCGAGCGTGAGAGAGTCGATAAACCCGCTGGGCTTCGGACTCACATCCTAGTTTCAACCGGATCTTGCTTATTCACCGTTCTTTCACTTTACGCTTTTCCCGGATCTGATCCGGCCAGGGTGGCCGCATATATCGTCGCGGGTATAGGGTTCATCGGAGCTGGGACGATAATCCAGACGAGGGAGCGGGTTGTCGGAATAACGACGGCGGCGTGTCTCTGGGTAGTTTCCTCGATAGGGATGGCCGTGGGAGCGGGATTCTATTTCTTAGCAGTTTTCACGACGGCAATCGCATATCTGGCCTTGAGGTTGGGATGGCTCGAGAAAAGGGTGAAGTAGTCAGCCCTTTAACTTCAAGTAAATTAGCGGAAGAACGAGGATCAACATCCCAGACATCACCATTAACGCGCTTTCAAACGTTAGATGCAACAAAATTAAGCCCGTAAAAATAGGCCCTAAAGCTTGTCCCACATCCTTAATCGTCTCCATAGCCCCTATCGCCGCTCCATACCTTTCCTCGCTTACTAGCTCCGAGACAAGCGGCGGAGCGGATGCGGTGGTGAAGGATGCCCCAGCGGCGAAAATGATCATCGATAAAACGAGTCCTTCATAGCTTCTTAGAAAAGCCGCTCCGATCATTCCCATAGAGGATATAGTCAATCCTAGGACGATGGTCTTGACTCTGCCGATCACATCGGATAATTTACCAGCATACGGCTTCAAGATCATTATAACGAATAGCTGAATCGTGAAAACCGCCCCTATGAGCCAAGCCTCCACCCCGAGGTCCTCCATATATATCGGTAAAAATGTCTCTAGACTCTGCATCGCAAAATATGTTACGGCCATTACCGCGCTGGCCGCCGCTATCTCGCCGTTAACCAGCACACGGAAAACCTCTCGAATACCCCT
Organism: Nitrososphaerota archaeon; assembly: GCA_021160205.1. Next base: position 4,385 of record JAGHCZ010000032.1, read on the forward strand.
ACTTGAGGAGCTCTTTTTCTTCTCAGATCTAAAAGACCGTAGATTGAACATAGAGATGAAGGCCGCGGCCCCAACTACTCCGCATACCAGATAGGCTTCTTTGAACCCCGCCAAGCTTAGAATCGCACCCGCGGTGATCGGAGCAACTAGTCTCCCGGCAATCGTGGCCGACGAGAACAGCCCCATCATCTCCCCCCTCTTGGATTCGTACATGTCCGCGATCAAGGCGATCGCTACGGGAGTGAAGGCGGCGGTTGCGACTCCGTGATAGACTCGAACCAAGGCCAGCTGCCAAGCATTGGTGACGAAGAGATAGAAAAACGGGGCCGAGGCGAAGAAGAAACCCGACGTGATCAACAGCTTCCTCCTACCGTAGACATCTGAGAGTGCTCCGGCCGAGAAATTAACCACTATTCCGGTGAGGGTCGAAGCCGCCGCGACGATCCCTATCTCTCCTTCGTTTAAGCCTAAACTCTGAGCGAAGAGGGGGAGGGTGGGAGACTTCGACATGGTCGAACTTAGGATCGCGAGCAAGCCGGATATAGACAGCGCGAGAAAAGCCCTCGAAAACCGCATGCAATTTTCACCAGCCTTGCTAACGTGGTCCCGAAAGCCCTACATCACGCAGCTCAATCCATATAACGGGAGCAAAGCATATAATAGCCATTAAGGAACCGGCGCCAAATTTTCAGATAGACTCTCATCTAGCCAGGTTATTTATCTGATGCGGGGGCCGGGATTCGAACCCGGGAACCCCTATGGGAGCGGGTGTCTTAACGATCTGACCAGCGTTCACATGTTCTTAAGCCCGCCGCCTTTGGCCAGGCTTGGCTACCCCCGCTTTGTCTCAGGATTAAGCTGTTTGAAGGGGCTAATTTAACATTTACAAAGTTTTCCGGGAAGAAGTATTTTAATTTCTTCGATTGATTTTCAACTCGCTATGAGGATATTTCAGGTGAGCGATATTCATGGGAACTTGGAGAGCGCTGAGAGGATTCCTAAAAAGGCGAGGGAGCTCAGGGCGGATTTAATCGTCGTCGCCGGAGACATAACCCATTTCGGAGGGATAAAAG
>JAGHCZ010000156.1 GCA_021160205.1 Nitrososphaerota archaeon
CTCCTGGTTTTCTCGCTTATGTTCCCCTTTGAGGATGAAGCCGATGCGCGGCGGTTTGCAGATTTCAGAAGAGTGAAAAGCGGTGCCTTCGACGGCTGCAAGCTTCTCACTTTTCGCGTATAGTTTTGGGCCGCGCTCGGAAGTCTTTATAGCTTACCGAGTGATATTGCCAGCCTTGGGGCATACAAAGAATTGAAGGATCAGTCTAAAAAATTAGAGTTCCCGGTGAAGAAGGTAATCAAACGCGACGGCAGGGTGGTGGACTTCGATCCATCTAGGATAAGAGAAGCGATCCGCAAAGCCATGGTTCACGTCAATCGCTATGACGAGAAGAGCTTGAATAAGGTGGTCGATCGCGTTCTTAAAGTGGTAGCCGAAAAATATGGGGCCGAGAAAATCCCGCACGTCGAGGAGATTCAAGACATAGTCGAACTCAGCCTAGTCAAGTTCGACTTATATGAAGTCGCAAAAGCCTACATCATTTACAGAAAGGAGAGAGAGCGGATTAGGGAGGAGAAAAAGAAGATTCTCGAAAAAGATTACGTCGACGAAGTAGACAAGGCGTTCAGCTTGAACGCTCTCCGGTTAATGGCGGCCAGATATCTCATGAAAGATGAAAAGGGAAAGCTTAGAGAAAGCCCTAAGCAAATGTTCCAGCGCGTAGCAGCTCTCATAGTCATACCCGATATACTCCACGATCCCGAAATATTCGACAAAGACTTCGCCCAGCCGCAGCACCCAGAAGAAGAGTTCTCGGTCGAAGAATTTGAGGGAAAAATCGGCTTGGGAAGACGACCGGATGGAGGGTTCGAGATTACGTGGAGCAAATGGCATTTAGAGCGCATGAAAGCGCTTTACGATGAGCTGAATAATCAGCGTGCGATGAAGGTTCCTTGGAGCACGTTCTTCAAAATGCTTCAGGATGGAAAATTCGAGAAGTATTATCGCAATTACTTGCAGTACTACGAGTTGATGGTTAGGAAGAAGTTCATGCCGAATAGCCCGACATTATTCAACGCCGGAGCGAGATTGGGGCAGCTAAGCGCGTGCTTCGTTCTCCAAATAGATGATAACCTCGACTCGATCATGGAAGCTTCGAAGGACGCTGCGCTCATATTCAAGTCCGGCGGCGGCGTGGGCATAAATTATTCAAGGCTCCGGCCTGAGGGGGACATAGTGTTCTCGACCTATGGAGTTGCCTCCGGCCCGGTCTCCTTCATGCGGATAATTGACACCGTGACGGATGTAGTTAAGCAGGGCGGGAAGCGGCGTGGAGCGAACATGGGGATACTGGAAGTATGGCATCCTGATATCGAAACATTCATTCACTCAAAGGAGAGAGAGGGATTCCTAGAGAACTTCAACATTTCTGTTCTAATAACTCCCGATTTCTGGAATTACTACAGCGAAGAAAAGCCGTATCCGCTGAAGAATCCTAGGGATGGAAAGACTTGGAGGACGATTGACCCCGTAAGGCTTCTCAGAAGCATAGCGGAGGCGGCTTGGAAATCCGCCGAACCCGGAGTCCTCTTCCTAGACAACATCAATAGGCGGAACATATTCATCGGAAAACTAGGCCCCATCAGGTCGACCAATCCATGCGGCGAGCAGCCTTTGTATCCATTCGAGTCATGCAACCTAGGAAGCATAAACGTTTACGCGTTTATAAGGCACGAGGGCGCCGCCTCCTTTTTCGATTGGGACGAATTAGCTGAGGCTGTTAAGCTCGCGGTAAGGTTTCTCGATAACGTCATCGACGTGAATAAGTATCCCATTCCCCAGATCGAATATAAGACTAAGAGATCGAGGAGGATTGGATTAGGGGTTATGGGCGTTGCCGACGCGTTATTCGCTCTGAAAATACCATATAATAGTGAGGAAGGATTCAAGTTCATGAGCAAGCTCGCGGAGTTCATCGCATATCACGCATACTTGGCTAGCATGGAACTAGCTAAAGAACGCAATCCCTTCCCGCTCTACTGGGAGTCAGATTACCCGAGAGGCGAGATGCCCATAGAGGGATTCTATCATCCTGAATGGTGGACGCTTGATTGGGGAAAGTTAATGGGCGAGATCAAAAGGCATGGGTTGAGAAATGCCAACGTGACGACGGTTGCTCCAACAGGAAGCATATCAATGCTCGTTGACGTATCTTCTGGACTTGAGCCTCAATTTGCTCTAGTATACGAAAAGAGGGTCACCGTCGGGACATTTTATTACACGGATATGGAGTTCGAGAGACAGCTGAAGGAGCGTGGACTACTTAACGATGCCGTATTGAGGAAGATCGCGGAAAACGGAGGATCTGTTCAGGGACTCGACGAAATACCCGAAGATATGAAGAAGGTTTTCCTCGTCGCATACGATATTCCTTGGTGGGATCACATAAGGGCCCAATACGAGTTCCAGAAGTGGGTTGATGCATCGGTTAGCAAGACGATAAACATGCCCGCGTGGGTAGCGGCCGAAGACGTCCTCAAAGCGTACCTCTTCGCTCACAAGCTAGGGCTGAAAGGTCTAACGGTTTACAGGGATACGTCGAGATCAGCCCAAGTCCTGATCACGCCTTCGCAGAGGTCATCGAAATACGTTTATCTCACGCCGAATAGAACTCTAGACCTCATGAGAAGCTTGGGAATCGAGCTTCCAAAAATCGGTGCGGAGGAAACGAGCAATGAGAACGGAAAAAAGAGAATGCTTCAATTAATTTACGTGAAGGAGGGCGGAGAAGCAACCGGGCTGACGGAATCGGAGAAAGGAGTCGGACTGAAGCATCCGACGATGAAATGGGAGCAGTGCCCATTATGCAATAGCCCGAACTTGGTTTATCAAGAGGGATGCGTTAAATGCCTGGACTGCGGATGGTCTAGCTGCATAATAGCTTGACAACGCTCCTTCCCAGATTACCCTTTTTCAATTTATTACCTATTCGGCAAATGAATATTAAGTCGGTCATTTATTTCTCCTTGGGTGCGTTAAGCTTGTCTCAGCAAACTTACAGAGCTGACCAAATTAAGAAGAGCGTCCTCGAAAAGCTCCAATCGCTCGGCAGGAGAATAGTCAGGGATCTAGAGCGAGGCCGCTTCCCTCAGATAGAGGTACCCGCTCGAACAACGAGCAACATAGTTTATGATTCCAAGCTTAGACAATACGTGCTAGGGAGTAAGAAGGTCGAGAGAACGACGAAGAACATAAGGCATCTAAGGCCATTCGCTCAACTGCTTTGGATAGCGACCTTCGCTAAAAGGCTCTTGGAAAACAGCAAGACATCGACTCTCAGAGATACATATTACGTCGCAATAGGCGAGGGAATAGACTTCGAA
>JAGHCZ010000037.1 GCA_021160205.1 Nitrososphaerota archaeon
CCGGTGCTTGGTCCGCTGCCGGGACTGATCGGGGTATTGGAGGGGCTTGAGGCGATAAAGCTTTTGACCGGATTCGGGAAACCTGCTCGCGGGAAGCTTCTCGTGGTGGACGGTGAGACTCTCTCGTTTTACAGCATAGATATTAAACGAGATCCTAAGTGCCCAGTGTGCGGTCGAAAATAAAGGGGATGTAAGTTCAGAGGATTCCCAAATTCTTCAAAGTCTCCTCCGGAACCGTTCCGTTGGGGTTGTATCCGTGCTTTTCATAGTACTCGTCAAGCATCTTCTCAAATATCTCCCGGTCATATATTTCTCCCTTTGACGATGATTCTTCGAAGAACCTCCTCGGCAGGATGTCATCTTTTCTAGAGAATCCGTGAAGCTGGTTGTAGTACCGCTCCTGAGTCCAGATCCTCTCCCCGATCTTCTCCAAGTCATCGACCGTTATCTCCACCCCAGTAAAGGTCGAGTACAGCGCTACGAGGTCTTCCTTATCGAGGGCGAACGTGCTGAACTTACACATCGTCAAGCTGTCGACGAAGGCGAAGAGCCTCTCGAACATTATGACCAAATCAACCTTCCCATCATAGGTCAGCGGATCGGTCTTATACGGTATTCCAAACACCTCTGAAGAAACAGCGTACGCGCGGAGGTGACACGCTCCCCTATTCGAGGTCGCATAGGTCAAGCCCATACCCTTCAGGCCCCTGGGATCATAGGCGGGTATGCTAAGCCTCTTAACAGACATCGAGAGCTCAGGAGCGCCGAGCTTCTCGGCCGCGGCTGCGCCGCCGTCGGCGAGCATGTCTCCTATCTCGTCTTCTCTGTATGCAATCTTTCTGATCAGCTCAATGTATTTGTCCGCGTCTCCCCATTCCACTTTTTCTTGGAGTAATCCTTTCTCGGATGCTTCCGTCGCGACCGCGAGGGTGTTGCCCAGCTCGATGGTGTCGAGTCCGTACATGTTCGCCAGGTAGTTCAGGTAGGAGACCGCCTCGATGTTACCCAACCCGATCATGGCTCCGAGGGACCAAACGGTCTCATATTCCGGGCCCTCGCTCTTGTGCTTGAATTTTCCATCTTTCACCGCTGATTCTCTCTTGCATCTGACGGGGCATTTGTAGCACGTGGGCGTCTTCTTCAAGATTGTTCCCCTGAAGTTTTCTCCGGAGATATAATACGCGCGCTCAAATTGAGTTTGCTTAGCGTTTTTAGTGGGGAACGCGTCGATCTCGTTTATGACGTTGACGAGCACGCTGGTTCCATACAGAGATAATCCGCCTTTTTTAGGGCCGGTTATGTCGCTTTCTTCGATCTTCTTTATTGCGTTTGCAAGGGCTTTCCTGAACTCACTTGGATTAGCCGGCTCGGGCTTGTTCTTCATATCGGATAAAAAGACTAGGCACTTGACCTTCTTACTCCCCATCACGGCTCCAGTTCCGCATCTGCCCGAAGCTCTTCCGCCTGTCGCGAACCTGCTGAAGTGCATTACGTTAGCGAACAGGACTAGGTTTTCTCCAGCTGGTCCTATGCCGTAAAAGACCGCCTTAGCCCCATATTTCTTCCTAATCGCTCGATAGGCGTCAAAGGTTGTTTTGCCCCAGAGTTTTCCCGCGTTCTCAATGGTGACCGCGCCGTTCTTCGCAACGAGGTATACAGGTTCCTCAGACGCCCCAGTCAAAACTATTCCATCAAGCTTCGCCAGCTTCAGAGCCGGCCCGGCGTATCCGCCGCAGTGGCTATCGGCGAATGCTCCCGTTAAAGGAGATCTCGTCACCGCGGTTATTCTATTGGCCATCAATGCGTCGCTGCCGGTTAGTGGCCCGGTCATTATGGCGAGGATGTTTTCAGGGGATAGAGGATCTTTTCCGACACAGTTTTTCATCAATATTCTTCCGCCGAGGCCTCTTCCGCCGATGAACTTCAAAGCATCTTCTTCATCAACTTCGAGGTATTCGACTTTCTTCTCGGAGAGATCAACCCAAGCTATCTTATTTGCATATCCACTTATCTTGACCACATTTCTGTGAGAGATTAAAACCTATAAAAGTGTTATGGGAAAATTCTCCGCCCAGTTTTCTCATGTATTTTGTAACACGGCATCTTTCGAATCTCTTCAGCGAATTTGCGGCTCCCCAATGTCGCAATAATTTTTCCAACCGAAGGCTTTGAAGCTCTATCCTTTCTAACGGCGAAATCATAGCGTTCTTCTGCAAGCGGAATGAACTCGAGTCCATAAAATTTCGCGACGTATCCCACTCCAACTCCGACATCCGCTCTGCCGTGCGCGACAGCGGCGGCCACCGCCGTATGCGTTCTCGCTTGATAGGTGTATCCCTTTATCTCTTTCTCGGGTTCTTTAACGCCTAACTTTTTCAGCTGGATATCGATGAACGTCCTTATGCCTGATCCCTTTACTCTGTTCACGAAAATCACGTCGTCCCTTAACAGGTCCTTGAAGCCATTGATCTTCTTGGGATTTCCGGAAGAAACTATGAAGCCGATCTCTCTTATGTAGCCTCCATAAACTTCAACTTCGCTTTCTATTCCCAGCCTAGCCGGCATGTGAACGTTATACTTCCCGGTTTCTTCGTCGAGCAGATGAGTTCCGGCGATGTCGGCTTCGCCTCTCTTCAAAGCCATCCAGCCTGCGAAAGAGCCCACGTTGATTATCTTCGCGTCCGCGATCTCCGCCAAGTCTAGGAGCACGTCTATTCCGGGGCAATGGCTTCCAATTATGTAGACGCTGGGAGGCTTTAATTCTCCGAATAGCGTTACCTCAACGATCTCGCCTTCATCCAAGTATTGTTTCTCTTCGGATATGGTGATGAACCCGTCGGATTCAAGCAGGGTCGATGTTGACCCCGAATCCGAGAACTTCGGATACGCGGACACTCCGCTGGATGTTTCAACTAGTTGAACTGGAATCATGTGGGTTTTTCCACCGGCGTCGATTCTGAACGGCAGCTTCGCGGAAATCGATGATCTTTCAATTTTCTCTTTTAACCCCAACATTTTCAGGAGAAGCGGTCTAATTATTGAGATGAAGATCATCATCGATGAAAGGGGAAAGCCGGGTAGCCCGATCATCAGCTTGCCATTTCTCGAAATGGCTATCACCGTCGGCTTACCGGGCTTAACTCTTATTCCATGCACGAGCACCTCGCCGAGGTTTTCGAAGACTTGATAGACCACGTCTCCTAATCCGGCTGATGTGCTTCCAGAGGTGACGACCACATCGTATTCTTCTAGCGCTTTTGATAGGTTTTGGTAGATCGCTTCTCGATCATCGGGTAGGATTCCGAGGAAATGGGATTCGAACCCGAGTTCTTTTAACATGGCGTTTATCGAGTAACTGTTTACGTCGTAGATCTTCCCATATTCAAGCTTGCTCGACGGCGATACGAGCTCTCTCCCGATCGAGAAAAGAGCTACTCTAGGCCTCTTATAGACCTCCACTTCAAGATATCCGAGAGCTGCTAGAGCCGCGATTTCCCTCGCCGTGAGCTTTCTACCTCCTTTCATAACTATATCTCCGGCCGTGATGTCGGATCCGGTTTGACCTATGTTTTCACCCGGCCTAACGCCTCTGAAAAATCGAACCCGGTCATTGATTCTCTTCGTGTACTCGATCATCACCACCGCATTTGCTCCCGGAGGTATCGGAGCTCCTGTAGCGATTTCAGCGCATTCGCCCCGCTTTAACTCGATTTTCGGAGCTTCACCTATCTCGACGCATCCGACGAGTTTCAGTTCCACGGGGGTACTTTCATCTGCTTGATAGACGTCTTCAGCCTTTACGGCGTATCCATCTACGAGCGAGCGGTCGAAAGGCGGTGAATCGGTTTTCGCCTCGATATCCGATGCAAGGATTCTTCCGAGAGCGTTTAGGAGATCTACTTTCTCAACCCCGATAGGCGAAACTCTTTCGGCTACTATTCTAACGACTTCATCGGGCTTAAGGAGCCTATGAAAAATTTTTCTCAAATTCTCCCCCTCTCATCAGATTCAGTTATATGGGAAAACAATTCGACCTCAACTTCTTCTCCCTCTTCGTATCCCTCTAAATCTTCAGGGATCACTAAGACCCCGTTCCCGCGCGTTAAGGTCGAGAGTATGCCCGATCCCGTAACCCTAAGAGGTTCTATGAGAACTTCTCCACCTCTTCCCATGAACACTTTCACCCTGACGAAGCTCCTTATCCTAGGGGGCGACGCGACCCTCCTAGTTAATTTACCCCTTATCTTGGGGAGTGGATCAAATCTGCATTCGAGTAACTGCTCGATCGCCGGTTTAACGAGAACTTGGAATCCAATTAACGCGGCCACAGGGAATCCCGAAAGCATGAAGACGGGTTTTCCATCGACTATAGCGAACCCGGTGGGCTTTCCAGGTCTAATGCTCAAGCCGTGAACCTCTATTCTCCCTATCTTCGATACCGCTTCTGGAACCAGATCCCGCGCGCCGACGCTTGTTCCACCCGTGACTATCACTCCGTCGGTTTCTCGAATTCCTTCCGCGATTTTCCGCTTTATCTCATCTACATCATCTCTAACGATTCCGAGATCGATGGGCTGAGCCCCGACGCTGCTCAGCATCGCCGCAAGCATGGGTTTAGTGCTGTTATAAATTAATCCCGGTTCTCTCGGAGAATCGGCTTCTATGAGCTCGTTTCCCGTGGAGAGCAATGCTATCCTCGGCTTTCTGAGGACCTTTAATTTCGTTATTCCAAAAGACGCGACTGCACCGATGTGCCAAGGCTTTATCAATTCCCCTCTTTTCAGGATCAATTCTCCCTTGGAGAAATCTTCCCCCTGCTTCGAGATGTTCTGATGAGGGTGAACTTGCTGATAGACTTCGATCAAATGATTCTTCTTCTTAACGAATTCAGCTGGAACGACCGCGCTTGCTCCCGGTGGAATGGGCGCTCCCGTGAAGATCTCAATAGTCATTCCTCTCTCGAGCTTTGGAAGATCAGAAGGCTTCATACCGGCCTCCACTTTTCCCAAAATTTTCAACTCTATCGGGTTCATCGGCGATGCTCCGAAGGTATCTTCGGCGACCACGGCGTATCCATCCATCGCGCTTCTATCAAAGGGAGGTGAATCGCTTGGAGCGCGGACTTCTTCTCCGCAAATTCTCCCAGGCGCGGATAGTAGATCAACTTCCTCCAGCTCATTAATTCGATGGCTTATTGAGCTTCTGAGCCTAGCGACCGCGGCTTGAACGGTGACGAGTTCTCTAAATCCCCGCATACGCTCTCTCATGCCCATGATACTTCGGCTCAGGATAAGTGATAAGGAATTAGGCTTCTTACGTTTCGCTTTTCTCCGACTAAGTGACGGGTCCATGTATTCTAAGC
>JAGHCZ010000157.1 GCA_021160205.1 Nitrososphaerota archaeon
ATCCAACGATCGCCGTAGGCCTGCTGAGGATGGCGAATTGGAGAAAAAACGAATTCCTCCTAGATCCCATGTGCGGCGGCGGAACCATACCCATCGAAGCCGCTTTGATGGCGCTAGGAACACCCATCGGAGCGAGAAAAATAAACGAGCTGGCCGTATCAAAGCTGAAATTCATCGACTTCGAAAAAATTAGAAAAATCGCGGAGGAATTGGAGAGAAGCGTTGATTCCGCGTTTAAACCGATGCTTATGGGAACAGATGCTTCTCCGAAGAGTATTCGCGGAGCGCTATTAAACGCTGAGAAAGCGGGAGTCTCGGGACTGATCGATTTCTCGGTGAAAAACGTTTTCGGGATCGAAAATTGGCTGAAGAGCGAGCCGGATCACGTGGTAATGAATCCGCCCTACGGAATTAGAATGGGAATAAGCAGGATCAAGAGATTCTACGAAAGAGTTTGCTCATGTCTGGCCGAAGCCGCCCCTAAAGCTAGATTAACCGTCATAGTCTCAAAGCCCGGGATTTTCTCAAAGGCATTAGAGAAATCGGGATACAATATCCTAAGTAAAATACCGGTGGTCTATGGCAGGCTTAACGCGGTTTTAATTTCAGCTGAACGTTGATAGCTTCCTGAATATGAGAATACTGAGTTCTGCTTTCCCGCTTCATGGCCAAGATCCGCTAAGTTAATTTCGTAGAGAATTCGCCGACCCGTAAGATGGATAAATTCGAAGAAGACATTAGAATAATGCAGAAAGCGCTCGAAGAAAAACATGAGCCAAAGTTCCGAGAAGAGATCGCGAATATCGCGGAGAGATTAATAGAGCTTCATAAAATAAACTACATCAAGATAAATCACTCAGTTTTGGAGTATGTTCTCGCAGCATATCTCACTTCAAAGGGATTCAAAACCGATGTCGAACATCCCCTTGAAAACGATTTAGTAGCTGACATAGTGGCCTGGAAGGGTAAGCGAAGCATGATAGTAGAGGTGGAGACGGGATTTACCTCGCCTGAAAACGCCATCGATCCCCAAAGCTACCTGACGGCGAGAGCGATAAGCAAAATAGCTAGATACAGCCTTTACGCGGATATGTTTAGCCTCGCGACCCCGGCGCACAACATCCTCCAAATACCCAGCGCGCTCCTCAAGCCCGCGAAAAATAGGAGGCCGAAGGACGTCATGCTTTTGAAAAAACTATGTGACAAATATTATGCAACGCCCACGGTCGCGCTTGAAAAACTTGCGAACATGAAGCTCCACTCCATCTACGTAATTAACGTGGATACCCTCGAAGTAAAGCGATTAACGCCAAAAAGCTATCTAACAAAATTCCGCAACCTATGCCCAGATCAAGAACAAATAAAGAAATATCTTAGGGCCGGCCTTCGGAGTCGCGTGGCCTAAGAGCGCACCGCCACATGAGCTAACCCAAGCAAGCGCACTCCTCAACCCCATCGCACACCCGCTTTAGGTACCGCTTACGCGGCGCTCACATAGCAGGTGTACGACGCATCAGCAAGATTAGCTTGCCAGGGCGCCCCCCAGCAGCTTTCCTGCTTATGCACGCTCCTTTTCCGGCCGACCCATTCTTGTTTCTGTTGAGGGAGGAGAAAAGGGTTTCTGTTCTCTTCGGTCTCGTGTATGACCTGGAAATTTAAGGCGTATAGGGATTGGAAGGTTATGTTGAGCTGTGGCTGAGCTTCTTGGCGAGTTTTTCGATCAGCCTGTCGTAGGCGCCTGCGAATACTCGATAAATTCTCTTAGCGAGCCTGTACAGCGTTATGAAGAAGAAGGCGGCGGCAGCGGTCATCGCCACCTTTGAAAGCATATCTCCGATCAGAGGTATGTGCGCGAGGCTCGTCGCGTAGATCCAAGCTATGAGCCCTAAAGCGGCGTACATTAAGTCGAGGAAGACGCGTTTGAGGGTCTCCTTGGTTGCGCCGACCCTGCTGACGAGCCGCACGGCCACTATATCGGCGAGTTTCTTCGTTGATGAGAGGATCATGTAGCCGAAGTATATTATCACGATCATCTCCAACACTAGGAGAATGTCGTTGGATGTCAGCGCGGCGGTCTCAAGCCTTATCAAGGTGAACCCTGAAAGTATCGGCCCGAAGAGCTTCAAGATTAAGAGAGCGAGAGCCAGCTTTAAGGCCCTGCTGATGATCTCGGAGATTACGTCCTTAGCTAGGCTCGTCTGTGAAGGTATTTCGGGCCACGGCCCCCTCTTAGGCCTCGGCGTAGGCTGCGATTCACCCAGCTCGACGGATCTCCTAGCGATTATCAAGCCCCCTAGATAGAACGCGAAGGGCGCGAAGGCGATGTAGTATAGAGCTGCTTGCGGGAAGCCTATTATCGAGGCGAGGAAAATCGCGAAGAGCCGGACGTCCCGCGTGACCGGAATCCTCCGAAGAGAGCTCACGTCAAGCTTGATGGATTTCAAGAGATGGGTTACGTAGCTGACCAGGATCGTGTTAGCGGAGGCGAGCGCGATAATTAGGGCCATAAGCCAATTCAGAGGCCAGAGAGCTAAAGCCAACCCGAGGATTATCGCGAGATCCGCTAACCTATCTGAAAAGGAATCGAGAAATCCCCCGAAGCTCGAAGTCCTCTTGAAGAGCCTCGCGAGCTCGCCATCCATCCCATCGACTATCGACGCGACCTGAACCAATACACCTCCGACGAAAAAGCTTCTAGCAGCGAGGAAAAATGCGGCGCTTAAAGCTATGAAAAACGAAAGCAGGGAAACGATGTTTGGGTTCACGGAGATCCTTCTCTTATAGAGGGTGAGAGAAATCGCTGAAGAAATCGATCTATTCAGATAGCGCGAGATGAAACCATCGCTAGGTCTAATCAGCTCCCTCTTCAGAATGCTCCAATAAATGCTCCTAGCCTTCTCCAAATCCTGCGGCGTATCGATATCCTTCCAGAGAAAACCGGTTACATCAACGAACCCAACCTGCCCGTCGCCGGCCGCCAAGTTCAAGGCATCCTTGATCGAGGCGTCGGCGCCCTTCGCCTTCAAGGCTTTTCGAATGTATTTTCGAGCCGATTTATTGCAGAAGATCACGCCCGTATCTATGCCGTAGACCGGCGCCAGAGATTTATCCGCCTCCACTATCTTGCCCTCATCTATCATAAGCTTCAATCCCTCTTCGGCTTCGGAGATCGCGGGCTCCCTATCCAGGCACACGAGGAAGGCTTCCTCGGCGCTTTCGACGCTTTCGAGCATGACCTTTAGGAGATCTCTCTCGAAGATGTGATCCGACATCAAGACCAAGAACTTGCCCCTGATCTTCTTCGCGGCCAAACCCATGCTGTAGAGATTCCCGAAGAATTCTCGATCCGCCTCGATTATCTCGACAGAATCCTGCAGCCTCTCTCGGAAAACTTGAACGTAGGCAGGTCTAGTGACTATGAAAAGATCCTTGATCCCGAAGCTCTTGATTCTCTCAACTATGAAGTCCAGGATCGTGACCCCCGGCTCGAGCTCCATCAAGCACTTGGGAGCCTCCTCCGAATAGGGCTTCAGCCTCGTAGCTTCGCCAGCAGCCAAGATCACTACCGGGATATTAGACATATTACACCTGCTCAAAGGCCGCTCAAGATATAAGTGTTAAACGCCTAAAAAACGGAAAAGAAAGCCGCCCAGGCCAAAACCAAACACCCACCAACCCGAAAGGCTTTTATCCTCCAACACCAGCTTATATCTTGGCTGGTGGCGACGGCGGTGCCGCCCATGAAAAAAGGGCCGGTTCCCGGCCATCCGATGTGTGGGCGGTCTCCTCCGCCAGCCACAGGATGGGGACCTAAGCAAGAGAGATGACGCTTAGGTCTTACGCGGGGCCTTCCGCAAAACCCCTTGGAAGCGTACTTCCCAGGCAGGCCGACTCCGGTTGATCCTGCCGGACCCCACTGCTATCGGGGTGGGGCTAAGCCATGCAAGTCGAAGGTCCCCGGCTCCGGG
>JAGHCZ010000143.1 GCA_021160205.1 Nitrososphaerota archaeon
CGATCTTTCCTATATTATACTTGAGATTCTCCAGCTCAGGTCTAAGCCTCAGTAACGCGATCCTGCCTAACAATTTTGCCCGAGCTGGGAGGAGTTCGCGGGGCACATCCGGAAGCCTATTCATCACATAGTCCTTGAGCTTCACTTCCAGAATCATTTCCGCCCTGCGCTTGATTAGTTCTTTTCGATCGTCAGGATAGGGTTTATCTTAGAGGAGTTAGACTCTATCGAGCAGTGAGGCGGGCTTGGGAGGTCCGAAGAAGCCTACGTTGAGTCAGCTGGGAAAGAGGGCCGCAAGGCAAGCTGCTGCGGGGAGAGGCGGTGAAGGCCGAGAAAAGGCTGTGAGCAGCGTTCTCCCGCCGCCGATGGAAGAGGTCTTAGAATTCGTAAGGAGCCAGCCATACCTGACGTCCTCAATTCTCGCTGAGAAATTTGGGATAAGGATCTCGACTGCAAAGCAGGTTCTCTCGGGTCTCGCCGGAAAGGGATATGTTAAGTTGGTGCAGGGAGATAGCAGGCTCAGGATTTATGAGCCGATAACGGAAGCATTCGCCGCCGAAGAGAAGCCTAAGAAGGAGAAAAAGGCGAAAGCTAAGAAATAATGGTTTACGCCTTGAGGATCTTTATCCTCGACCCTGGTTTAACATCCCTCAACTTCTCATAATTCCCTTCAAACCTTCCTATCTTCATCATTTGAGCCGCCGAAGCGGCCTCAGCGAAGGCCAAAAGCACGTAGCTTCTCGGAGGCCAATAGAGGATGTCGCCGGGCTTCACCTTCTTGATCTCCTTCTCCACTCCTCTGGACAATTCGATCTCGAAATAGACGGCGTAATCCCATGAGGCCGCAGCGCCTTCTATCGGAAGCATTTTGGCGATTTCTTGGACCGTTAGGGGCGCGTAAAATCTGATCAACTCTCCATTAAATTCTCCGACATTCTCGATCTCAACTTTTATCGGGATCCTCGAAAAAGACGCCATGTCTACTCAGCCTACAAATTATTGCTAAACTTTCCTTGAATTAAGTCTTTGAAGCTCATGAGAGAGCCTGTGCCCCCTCCCGAGAGCTTTGATCACTTATAAACACGTTATAACAGGGTATTGGTTGATGCCCGAAAGCGCCGGGAAGTTGGGGGAGAAGGGTATCCTCCGAACGGGCGTGGTTCTGGCAGGAGCTTACGCTAATAAGGTTAGGAGAACGCTTTTCGCGCAGCTTTCTCAAAAAATTAAGTCAGGCGAATTAAATGTCAAGGAGGTGGCTGAGGCGGCTGGGGCGCTCAACACCCTGCTTTATGAAGCCTTCGTAAAGCATCTCGCTCTCTCTAAAGGAGACTTCGTGAGAATCGAAGTGCCGTATACCCTGGAGAATGGGAAGATCGTCTGGGATTTCTCAAATCTTAAGGTCAGAGCCTTCAGGGAAATAGGCCCAGAGGTCGTTGCCAGCGCCATCAAAGAAGCATTGAAATCGAGAAAGGATGTGGAATCGAGGTTTTTTCAGAAAACTGAATAAAGCTATTAAAGACCTACAGCGATGATCCCTCTAATAATGTCCGCGACCTCCTCGGCTTTGTCGGAAGCGTTTTCCAAGTTTTCAACGGCCTCCTTCAACATCAATAAGCTGCTCAGCTTCCCCGATTGATCTCCCCATTTGAGAATTTTCGCTATTAGATCCACTCTGAAGTCGTCTATCTCCTCCTCTTCTCTTTCGACCGTGTCCGCGAGCTTCAAGGTTTCCTTCGATCCCTTAACTAAGGCGTTTAACGTCTCCTTAAGCCTCAAAACTATATCAATCAGCATATCGCTGAGCTTCAGCAAGTCGTTCTTCACGTCCTCTGGAACGCACTCCGGATGCGAATACAATAATTTCCTCGAAGCAGACTTGATGTTCGCTGCGATATCATCCATCGTCAAAACAAGACGCATAATATCTTCTCTATCCATCGGGTGAAATGGGCCTTTTGAGACTTCGACTATGATTCGCTCTTTTTCGTCGTCTGCTTCCCGCTCTATCTTGAAAATTTCATCGTATCTTTCCCGCATTTCGTCGGGATTATCCGACTTGAGTGCTTCGACGAATTTTCTAAATGCGTTCGTGAGGGTCATAACTTTTTCTAAGTGACCTTCTGCGAGCTTCAGAACTTCTCTTTCTCTCCTTCTGCCGATCCAGAAGGCAGGGTGACCCCTAAACAGCTTTATCCACCTCACTAAGTCTATCCTCTTAATTTTATCGATATTAAGGCTTTGGTCTGAGTATTGGGCCCGTTACTGGGAGCAGAAAACTATAGAGAATGTAACTTACTATCGCCGTCACGGTTATGGAAGCTATCCACGCGGCCACGAGCACCATAATAGTCCTCTTATTTACTCCCGCTGATTTATACATCGCCAAGCCCACGCCGATAACTGCTCCGACGCTTGCTAGCGATGTGGATATCGGAAGCCCGTAGCCGAAGAGAAAATACGGTATCGTGGTAAACATGTGAACAACTACAGCGTTCGATAGTTCGGC
>JAGHCZ010000038.1 GCA_021160205.1 Nitrososphaerota archaeon
CGTTATAACTATATCAGGAATACTAACAGCAGGTTTACTTTCAGGCATGGTGATAACTGAGACCGTTTTCGAGTTTAAGGGAATCGGGTACTTCGCTGCACATGCCGCTACTCAACTTGATATACCTGCAGTTTTAGGCTTTGCGCTCTTAGCGGGAATAATTTTCGTTATAGCTAACCTCATAGTGGACGTCCTTTACGCCTATATCGATCCGAGAATCAGACTGGGGTGATCTAGATAATGCGGTTAAAACCCGAGGTCGAAGAAAGTCCAAGGCTGAAGGAACTAAAATTCATATTATCAAGAATGAGGGAAAGCCCTCTATCTATCTTAGGAATTTCTATAATCATATTTTTCACATTAATTGCTTTATTGGCCCCTGTGTTAGCGCCTCCTATCCCTGGGAGAGATCCATATATGATGCCTAGGTCTGGATATTTCTCTGAACCTCAGCCGCCGAGTCCTGAGCATTTGTTTGGAACTACGGAGGGGCAATATGACCTATACTATGGCGTAATTTGGGGTGCTAGGTCAGCTTATAGAATCGGAGTATTAGTGGTTTTTATAAGCGCGTTAATAGGTATATCGATAGGCAGCTTAGCAGGATATTATAAAGGGTTAGTGGATGAGGTTTTAATGCGGATCACGGATATAATCTTTGCATTCCCAGGATTGATACTTGCGATGGCGCTCGTAGTAGCGTTCGGTCCTGGGCTCGATAGCATAACTCTTGCGTTAGTATTAGTTGGGTGGCCTACATATGCGAGATTGATAAGGGCGGAATTCCTGAGGGTTACTTCAGAAGACTTCGTTGAAGCCGCTAAGGCCATAGGTTGCTCAGATTTCAGAATAATACTCAAACATGTTCTGCCCAATTCTATTTTTCCATTGCTAATAGCAGCATCCCTTGATATAGGGTCGATAGTCTTGACAGCCGCGGCCTTAAGCTTCTTAGGGCTGGGGGCTCCCGAAGGTTATGCTGATTGGGGGCAGCTCATATCTCTTTCGAGGAATTGGATAACTGGACAGGCCGGAAATCCGTTTGCTTATTGGTATGTCTACGTTATTCCGGGATTATTTTTATTCCTCTTCGTCATGGGTTGGAACTTGCTCGGCGATGCTTTAAGAGATGTAATGGATCCGATGATTAGGAGGCGGTAAAGAGTGGAGCCCGCGATCTTGAAGGATAATGAGCAGTTGAGGGTCAAAGACTTGATTGTGAGGTTCTACACCTACGAGGGAATAGTCAAAGCGGTTGAAAAAGCGAATCTAAATCTTAGGAAGGGAGAGACCCTCGGAGTGGTCGGCGAGACCGGAAGTGGGAAATCCGTGACGGCCTTCACGATAATGGCTTTGACTCCGTCGCCGGGGAAAGTCGAGGGGGGAGATGTCTTCTTCAGGAAAAGCACGGGCGATATCGTGGACATGGTCAAGCTGAAGGAGGAAACGCTTCTGAAGATCCGGGGAAAAGAGGTGTCCATGATCTTCCAAGAGCCGAACGCCGCCCTAGATCCGTTATACAAGGTCGGAGACCAAATAGCTGAAGCGATCCTATCGCATAGGCTCCCCGAAATGCTCGAAAAAGCTGTAGCGCTCGTGAAAAACGGCGGAGGGTTAGGAAAGAGACTAGAGCGCTGGACCTACGAGGTCATGCGGGAAAATAGGAAATCAAGACTTCTAGACTTTCTCCAGAGAATTCCGGTGATTAAAAATAAGATGACCGAGAGCTTAAAACAAGTCATTCGACAGGAAGTAATCGAGCTATTAAGGCTGATGGAAATACCTGACCCGGAGCGCGTAATTGACGCCTATCCACATGAGCTAAGCGGAGGAATGCAGCAGAGAATAATCATAGCGATAGCCTTGGCCTGCTCGCCGACCCTACTCCTCGCGGACGAGCCGACAACGAGCTTAGACGTAACCGTGCAAGCGCAGATACTCGATCTGATCGCGAGGCTCAAGAAGATGTTCGGCATGTCCGTGATATACATCACCCACGATATGGGGGTGATAGCGGAGATAAGCGAGAGGGTTGCGGTGATGTACGCGGGGAACGTCGTGGAAGTTGCGCCTGTTAAGGAGCTTTTCAAAAACCCATTACATCCTTACACAAGGGCGCTGCTGGAATCGATACCGAGACCTGGTTCTTCGTTCAAGTCCATTCCCGGAACTGTGCCGAATCTCGTGAATCCTCCAAGCGGCTGCAGGTTCCATCCGAGATGCCCATACGCGAAGGATAAGTGCAAGCGCGAGGTGCCCAAGCTGGTTAAGGTGTCGGAGGATCATTATGTTTCGTGCTTACTTTATGGTGGTGAAGGTGATGGAGAGCATAGTGGTATCGATAGATGTGAGGAAGTACTTCCCGATAAGGGGAGGAGTATTTAGCAGGAGAATCGGCGACGTCAAGGCGGTCGACGGCGTCACCTTTACGATAAGAAAGGGAGAAACCTTCGGCCTCGTGGGAGAATCCGGATGCGGCAAGACAACTCTGGGAAAGACCTTGATCAGGCTCCTAAAACCTGATTCTGGAAGGATCTTTTTCGATCCGAAGGGAAATCTTCCAAGCGAATTTTCAAGTAACGAGGATCTTGAGGAATATGATATCGCCGGTGTGCGGGGAAGAAAGCTTAAGCGATTGAGAAGATATATGCAAATAGTCTATCAGAATCCATCGACTTCCCTTAATCCGAGAATGCTGGTGAAGGACATAGTCGCCGAGCCGCTGATGGTTCAAGGAATTTGTAGGGGGAAAGAAGCAGAGGAAAAAGTTTTGGAAATGCTTGAAAGAGTCGGATTATCAAGAGAACACCTATACAGGTATCCGCATGAGTTCAGCGGTGGACAGAAGCAGAGAATAGCCATAGCTAGGGCTTTGATAACCCATCCCAAGTTCGTCGTCTTAGATGAGCCGACCTCCTCTGTTGATGTATCCGTTAGGGCGGCGCTCCTAAAGCTCTTTAAGGAGCTTCAAGAAAAAATGGAGTTAACTTATCTCTTCATAAGTCATGATCTCTCGATGATCGAGGCGATAAGTGATAGGGTTGCGGTGATGTATCTCGGGAAAATAGTCGAGATAGCTGAGCCCGAAGAGCTCTTCAAAAATCCGCTACATCCTTATACCCAAGCCCTCTTCTCTGCGATACCTATACCGGATCCGGAAGCCAAACGCAAAAGAATAATTCTCAAAGGTGAGCCTCCGAGCCCGGCTAATCCTCCAAGCGGCTGCAGGTTCCATCCGAGATGCCCCTACGCGAAGGATAAGTGCAAGCACGAGACCCCCGCGCTCATCGAGGTTAAGCCCGGGCATTTGGTCGCCTGCTACCTTTACTAAGCCTCAGACGGCTTTAAAGCACGTATCCGTCTTTTTGCTGAAAAAGAACCTATGTTAATTTTTCAAAAAAATAAGCTAAATAATTGCATATTGTAGCCTAAAAACCCTATTTGGCAAAGATTTTCATTCTCAACTTATTCCCCGTCAGATTGATGGTTTTTCCCTCAAATAGTTATTAACCGGAAGTTTTGTGAAACCGATGCGTGGCATGCAGCCGATAACTAGCGATGCGGTGATTCCGCGGGCGGACGGGCTCACGATCGAAGGCTTTAAACAGTCATTTAGGAAAATAATAGAATTAAAGCAGAAATGCGGCATTCAGGCGATCCTAGATAATCCTCCCGACCTTCTCGAGAGATCAAAGCTCTACGCCGTTAAATATAGAAACGGCGCCTTAGGCTGGGCTTCGAATATCTGGCATAGATCAGAAGCCGGAACCGCCGTCGTCGAGAAAGATGAAGATCTCCGGAAGGAACACAAAATCTTAATGCTAAGGGTCCTCGAGCACATTTTAGTTCAGGGCCCCCTGATTAAGGTTGACGGAATCCTAGGTAAGCCCGGGAGCAGAGCTGAGCTCAGGTGCAGGCTGTACTGCGACCCGCAGTTTCCAGATGTCGCTTATCGATGGAGCCAGATAGCGTTTCCAGGGGATCCATCGAAGGAGCCGGACGTAGAGTTACTCTGTATACCTCACTACCTCGGAAACCCGATAAACTCCGAGAACGGTGAGATGCTTAGAGTTCTAAGGTTCCCGAACCACAATTACACGATAGTTACCTGCTCATCCTATCAAGGAGAAGTTAAGAAAGGTTTCCTAAGCCACTGGATACTCCACGTGTACAAGGCTGGTGGGATAGGCGAGCACGCAGCTCTCAGAGAGTTCACGGTTAAAAAGAAGGACGGCTCGAAGAAGAGGATAGTGCTCTGCATCTGGGGTTTAACGGGGTCCGGGAAATCCACCCATGGCCTCTATATCTGGGACAGGCAGAACGTCGATGTTTACGTGAATAAGTTTAGAGTGAACCCCCTCGACTACGTAGCCGACCAAGAAATAAAGAACGACGATATAGTCGCGATCTTTGAGGATAGGGTCATAGGCTCCGAGAGGGGTTCGTGGACCAAGACCGAGGGGGTTAACGAGAGACAAGTGGCCATCTGGAGGGCGGCGATGTCTCCGAGGGCTCTTCACGAGAACACGGAATTCGATGAGAATGGAAATCCATCTCTCGCCGGAAAGCTCTTCCAATACTATGGAATGCTCAATCGAAATGCCAGATCGGTTTTCTACCTAGAAGACACCGGCTTTTTCAAAGGCGATGTGGAGTCAAGCGGCCCGCTTAACATGGCCGTTTTTCTTTCACCCGGATATTTCGTGGATTATGCTTGGATCAAGATAGCCGATCCGGCTTTCGCGGCCAAAGTTCTCGCAGATGGAAGAACCGTAGGCCATCCTGCTCAATCGAGGGAGGCTGTCGGCGTGATATTCTCCACTAGATATTGCAAGCCGTTCACTATGGGGGTTCCTTCAACGAAGCACGTTCTCAGATTTTATAAGATGCTGAAGAATAGGATCGAGAAAGGCGATCCGATAGAAGTTTATCAATTCAACACGACCGGGAGGATAGTCGCGAAATACATCTGGAAAAAGATTAAACTCGGAGAAGAAGAGGTCGAAGTTCCGCAGCCTCTCTTCAAGGTCGAGGAAGACGGATTCAGAGCCCCAATAGGGGGAACTTCTCCAACTATAGAGGAAACCGAGCTATTCATCTTACAAGCCTCAAGAGGCGCGGTTGAATACGAGCCGCACCCAATCTGGGGCGAAAAAGTTCTGGTACCGGTCAAAGTAGAAGGATTATCCGAGGAACGACTTAAAGAGTTGATGCCGACGAACTATCTCTCGATGAACGAGATGAAGAAGCTGCTGAGGTCTCAGATAAAAATGAGCAAATATTACTTAGATGAACAGTGCCCAAGTCTTCCTCCGGAGATTTATAACGCGATGGACTTTTAGGCTCTCGGCTTCTCAAGGCTGAGAATGGTTACGTACGTGAAGTGCCCGGTTCCTCCGACGTTATGGATTAAGGCTTGGCCTTTTCTGATCGGAGCCTGCCTATTTCCATCGATTTCCTGTCTAAGCTGCTTTACGGCTTCGTGGACCATTCCGAGACCAGACGCACCAATCGGATGTCCCTTAGACTTCAATCCGCCGTCGATGTTAACCGGAATCAGCCCACCGATATACGTCTGCTCTTCTC
>JAGHCZ010000018.1 GCA_021160205.1 Nitrososphaerota archaeon
CGCCGAGACTGCGTAATCGAGGTGAATTTAGGGGATGTGGGCGGTAGATGCGGGGTTAATGCTTCTGGGAAGATCTTGGTGAAGAGTATCTATGGTAGATGTGGTAGCCTTCAGCTAGGCTGGGATATGCTGAGAGGTAGGAGACCGGTGATAAGCCCAGCTTGGAAGCCCGGCTCCATAGCTATCGCCGAGTTTAAAGACTTGGAAGGCGCGTGGGGAGAGGCTGTAGCCGCCCTAGCCTATATGGGAACCCCTGAGATCCTTTTAGATAAAGCTGGAAGACCCTGGCCAATAGTAGGGGTGAACATAATGGAGCCTTTGAGATTAAGTCCCATGCTGGGTGAGGTGAGATGATCCATCTAAATCCGTTAAAATATAAGGTCGTGGGGTTCATGACCTTTAAAACAGAGTCACCGATCCATATCGGAGCTGGGGGGATAGAAGCTAGGAGGGATTTTCTAAGGCTTCCAAGCGGCGGGTTCTTAATACCGTCCTCGAGCTGGAAGGGGGTCTTCAGAAGCATAAGCGAGAGGATCGCAAAAACTATGAGATGTGACGGGATCGAGGGAATCGCCATGAACTTCTATAGGGAGTCACAGGATGGAATAAGGTATAGAAGTGATGACAAATCCTTCGAGGAATTCGTAGAAGACTTCGCTAAGAGGCTCAAAGGAGAGGAGGGGAAGTGGGTTAGGGATGACCCAGAGAAGCTCGAGAAAATCCTGGAAGACTTAGGCTATAGCCAAGAGGAGATAAAAGAAGTTAAGGAAAGGGGGAAGAGGGCGGAGGATGGCTTAGCCTACGAAATGGCCGAATCTTATCTCGCCCTATACTGTCCGATCGGAAAGCTCTATGGGAACGGAGTTCTCGCGGGAAAGCTAAGATTCGGAGACGTGATAGTCAGGAAGTGTAGAACTAACCTAAGACCCGGGGTGGGGATAGATCGGAAAACCATGACCGCTAAACCCGGAGTACTCTACTTCATCCAGACCATAGAGTATGCCGAGCTAAAGCTACCCCTCATACTGGATAACCCGACTCCAGGAGAGCTGGACTCGATCCTTCTAGCGAGGACAATCGACTACATCCGGGAGCTGGGCTTAAGCATTGGCGGGAGGAAAAGCGCAGGGCTCGGGAGGCTGAAGATAGAGGAAGATGGTGGAGAATTCTACCTGATAAGGTTAAGAGAGGATAATAAGTTAGCGATAGGAAACCCCTTCAAAAAAGCGGAGAAGCTAAACCTAAGCGAATTCACGACGTGGCTAAAAGGGGAGCCCGTGAAAGCATAAGCCTTTTAGGAGAGGCGCGTGCTGATGTTTAGGATTTTAGGGGAGATAGTAAAATCTGGAAGTAGAAATGAGCTACTCGTCTTCTGGGAGAACCTCCTCATGGAATCCTTACATGAAGCATGGCTTCATAAACTTTGTGAAGGAAGAGAGTTTAGCGAATACCTGCACGAGAATTTGATTCTTCCTAAGATAATCAAGGTAAGCGACGTCGAGCATTGGAATAAGTTAAGCTCTTATGCAGAGCCTATCAGCGAGATCGTGAGAGATTTCGAAACTCTGATTTCCCATGATATACTTGAAAAATGTTATTCTTTTAGCGACAGAAAGCTCGCCGAGGTTTGCGATAATCTTTGTCGCACTTTCAGACCTCGTTCACTAAGGAACGAGATCGTTAGAGCTTTTGAAGAAACAAAGTCTCGGGTGTTAGATAGCTTTGACACCCTCTCGGAAGTCAAGAGGGAACTTCGAGGAGTGCTATGGAGGCTTAGAGGCTATATTTCAATGATCTCTGGGTCAAAAGTTCTTCTAGCGTTATTGGACGAGCGTAAAAGATCCGGTGATAAAGAACCTGAACTGAGATTTAACGTGAAGAGTGACCGTGTGGGCGAGAATTATCTTCTGACAGTCTTTGCTAGAATGATCTATAATGATATGTGCTTCGCAATAACAGAAGGTTGGAAGACCTTATTAACGGCGACTAAGGAAATAGAAGCCGCGATAGAAAAAGGTGAAGGAGCAAGCGGGCTGAGGAGCAGACATTTCTGGGGAGATTGTCTC
Source organism: Nitrososphaerota archaeon (assembly GCA_021160205.1). The sequence continues at coordinate 2,067 of JAGHCZ010000018.1, forward strand.
CGGTATCTAAAGGATGGTAGAGGGGAAAAATGTGTAGAAGAAATTCTCTCAAAACTATGTAGTGTGCCCAGCTTAAAAGATAAGGGAGACCGCATTAAGGACGCAATAAACGAGTTATCCAAGGAACTCCTGCGTCTGGTCAATAGGTTTCCTGAATATGACGATGGGGAAGTAATCAATGAATTATTTAACTTAATGGTGCTTCAGCATGGGGTGCTAGAATATCAAGTGTTTGAGTTTTTCGCTAACTCGGGTTTGGCGTGTCTACCAAGGGTTGAGATCACAATTCGTGAGCCGGATGGCCTTCAGGAGCGTATGGAGATAGATTTAATGGTCTTCTCACACGATTTCAGCGATGATGAGATCGACCTCAAACCCAGCGCCTGCATTGAGGTGACGATGTCCGATAAGAAGGAGAAACTTGAAGAAGACGCTGATAAGCTAAGGAGGGTTATAAGCTATCTAGAAGAAAAGGTATTTCCCTCAGCGGAAATAAGCGGAATTGTAGTCACGCCCAGCTCTATTCGCGTAGTGAAAAAGTGAGGATTAAAAGATTTTTGGCCATACTTGCTACAAAACTTCTCATTCCTCATGGATACTAATGAGCCTACAAAAATGTTTTGGAACATTTTCCTTAAAAGCCGAGAAGATTATTCAATGTTCGTCGTCAGGAGGACCGTGAGAGATTAGCTTGATGGAGGAATGGTTCAAAAAACTGAATTCTGCCATAAACATATGGTAAGAAGTTTTTATAACAGCGTTACGGGCTTTGCAGAGCCATTTTAGTGAGATGGAGAGTTAGATAAGAAGCATGCAGCCTTAAAGAACAAATATGACGAAGTCTCTCTGCGCTATCAGCTTCAAGCATCACACGATTCCTTATAAGAGGGCTTGTTAGAAGAAGCTGAGATTAGCCTTTCTCCTATTCTATACTTTGGGTGATGGGATACTACGATCACGTATGTGTTGTTTATTGCGTCGTAGACCGCGACCGCCTTTGTGAGGTGTGCGACTATGTGGACTATCGCGCTATAAAGCCATATTGGCCCCCTGCCGGTTATCTTGATCACGTCGCTCTTCTTCTTGCTGAAGTACTTGAATACCTCGTCCACGGCCCTCGGCAGCTCCTCGTAGGTTATCATCCGCGTCGGCGGTATCTCGAAGATTATTGTGTCATCTCTTATCTTGAGCCAATCTGGGGGATCGGTCAAACCAACTCCACCTCGATCATGAGGTGCTCTAAGCCTGATGGGATAAATCTTTCTCAACGGGCTCGGCTTCCGAATCGAGGGACGTTAAAGATATTTCTGGCGATCATCCCTTTATAGCGGGTATGAGGGGTTGGTGTCATATAATACTTGTTGGTGCATCCATTCTAGCTAACGCTCGAAAAAGCGGGGTTATCGAATTCGACCTACCTGCGCTTGAAGAGGGGTTAAGGGAAGGTAGGGTTCGGAGGGATGACTTATTTGGGGACATCTTGAGATTTGTTTCTTCGGATCCTAGGAGGGCTAGCGCCGAGCTGAATACCTGCATGGACTTAATGGTCGATGGCTATAGGCGTGGATTGCAGCAGTGGGCTTACCTTCTACACTCGGATAGTAGGGTGGGCGAGCTATGCGCTGAGGTTCTCAGGGAGTTCTTGGAGAACTTCTCACGTGAGAGGCTTGACGGGAGGCTCTCGATCCTTAAGCCTAGGAAGA
>JAGHCZ010000117.1 GCA_021160205.1 Nitrososphaerota archaeon
AAGCCGTTTACGCTCGCATGCTTGATCACTGGAATTTCCTCTATGCTTGGGACGTCTTTAGGACCCATGAAAACGTATCTCGGAAGGGGTTCTCCGCTGTAAACCTTCTCGACGAGGTCAGGCACTATCCGCTCACCCTCTCCATCCACAACGGTGTCGACACCCCACCGCTTCCATAGATCGAGCTTGTAGAGCCACTGCCACGCCGCCGGCCCTCCGGCGATTATCTTTAAGCCGTTTTTCTTAGCTTTCTCCAGCTCGAGGCCATCCATGAACTTCATGAAGCTTTTAAGATTCACCGGCTTTCTCTTCGTCACAACCCACCACTCGCTACTCGGAGGGCATAATGCGAAGTAGTCGTGATGGCTGAGCATGAGTATTTTCGCATCTTTTAGGTAGCGATTTACGTGATCCGGGTCTATTATCGCCGCGTTATACCCTCTGTCTTGGAGAAGCGCCTCCAATTTCCTCATCGCATAGGGCGCCTGCCAGGGTCTCCCAAGGGAATCCGTCTTCATCTTGGGGCACGCTATCCACATCCAGAGCTCTTCGGGCATCCCGATCGCCGGGCCGGTCGTCATAAACCCTATGAACTCTTTCCCGTGGTGATTTGACATCATGGTTCGATCGGTGCTCAAAATTATGTCGAATTTCTCCTCAGCCATTTCCTCCCACCTTCACTATTCTCAATTTTTCGCTATGAAGAGTTGAAGGCAAGGCGGCTATTTTGTTGACTACTATTAGAACGTCTTTCTCAGCTGTTTTGACATCTTCTTCAAGTCTTCCGAGCCCCCTGCTTTCTATGACGACTGTAAGCCGAGTGTTTTCGAGAAAGACGCCTCTCAGCTCCCCTAAATAGGATAAATCATTGCGCTCTGTGAGGTAAAATCTGAGACGCATCCGCTTCTCGCCTTTTTTCAAGGCGTCGAAAAGGCTTTCCCTCAACTTTTTTACTCCATCTTCATCAAGGTCGCCGACAAACCACACTTCGTAGAATCTCTCATCTAGCATAGAGGTCCCTCTGAAGATTGTGCCTAGGTATTTTTGCTTTTTAATACAAAATAAAGTTAATTCTCTTTTTGAGGGAAAACTAATATATAAAGGTAGGGTTGAGGGCGATGATAGGCAAAAAGTCGTGACGGAGATGGGATTCTGAGGATCGGCGTGATCTACGATCTCGTGAGATGGGAGGAGAAAGATCTAATCAGGGCTGCGAAGGAGCTGGGACACGAGGTTGAGCTTATACAAGTGACGAAGACCCCGCTCTGGCTCACGAAGCCGAATAAATTCCGCGACTTAGACTTCTCATTTCAGAGATGCGTCAGCTTTTATCGGGCGTTAGCGTCGACGATGGTCTTCGAGGAGCATGGAATACCGGTCGTAAACAGCTCTAGGGTAATCTTGAGCTGCGAGGATAAGCTCTACACGACGGCGAAGCTCGCTAGGGAGGGAGTTCCGGTTCCCGAGACCGTGATAGCGTTTAGCAGGGAGGCGTGCATCGAGGCCGCGGAGAAGCTCGGATACCCGGTGGTCATCAAGCCTATCTATGGAAGCTGGGGCAGGATGATCGCTAGAGCGCTTAACCGCGAGAGCCTCGACGAGATTTTGGAATTTAGGGAGAACATGCAGAGCCCGCACTTCAAGATACATTATCTCCAAGAATACGTCGAGAAGCCCGGAAGAGACATAAGGGCGTACTATATTTGGGGAGAAGCCCCAGCTGCGATTTACAGGATAAGCGAGAACTGGAAAACGAATACGGCCTTGGGAGGAAAAGCGGTTCCGGCGAAGCTCGGCGAAGAGCAGGTAGAGCTCGTTCGACGAGCTAGTGAAGTAATGGGCGGAGGAGTCCTAGGAGTGGATTTAATCGAGAAAGGGTCTGAAAGCCTAGTTCTGGAGATAAATGGGATACCTCAATACAAGAACGTGGTCAGGGTCACGGGCTTCGACCTCTCCTCGCTGATAGTAGATAAAACAGTTAAGCAGTTCAAGAAGTGAACGGTTAATAGGGTCCACCTCATAAACACTTTGACCCCAAGGTGAACGAGGTGTTGAAGCTCGCTAGATTCTATACCCCCAGGAATCTGAAGATAGTCAAGGGCGAAGGCCAATACGTTTGGGATGTAAATGGGAGAAAGTATCTGGACTGCCACGCAGGCCACGGATCGGCATTCCTAGGCCACAGAAACCCATGGGTCTTGGAAGAGCTAAAGAAGCAGCTTGAGAAAATCACGGTCGCCTCCCCCGTCTTCTACACGGAAACGATGGAAGAAGCGGCTAAAATGTTGGAGGCTGTTTTGCCGAGGCATCTCACATATTTCTACATGTTGAACGGCGGCAGCGAAGGAGTTGAATTGGCGTTAAAAGCAACCCGAAAAATAACCGGGAGAAAGAAGTTTCTTTCATTCATTAACGGATTTCATGGAAGAACCATGGGAGCCCTTTCGGTAACCTGGAATCCTAGATATAGAAAGGGTTATGACCCATTTCCATGGGAAGTGGAATTCGCTCCCTATAATGACGTAGAAGCCGTTGAGAAGATGATAGATGAAGATACGGCTGGAGTCATAGCTGAGCCCGTCCAAGGAGAAGGAGGATTGTCCGTAGCTTCGCCCGAGTTTCTTAAAGCGATAAGAGACTCATGCGACCGCGTTGGGGCTTTCATGATCTTAGATGAAGTTCAATCCGGATTTGGGAGAACCGGAGTCCTCTGGGCTCATGAAAGAGCTGGAGTCAAGCCCGATATAATGATAGCTGGGAAAAGCCTCGGAGGAGGATTCCCTCTAAGCGTCGTTGCTTTTTCAGAGGAAATCGGGTCAAAACTCGGAACAGGAGACCACGGATCCACCTTCGGAGGAAACCCCCTGGCCTTGGCAGCTTTGAAAGGAGGCATCAGAGCTCTCTCAAGCGATAACGTCGTCGAAAAAGCCGCTGAAGCCGGAGCAGCTCTTAAACACGCGCTAGAGGAGATCGTAGAGGGAAACAGATTCATCGCGAGAGGAGTCCGTGGATTAGGTCTAATGATCGGAGTCGAGCTGAGAATCAGCCCGAAGAAAGCCATTCAACTGCTTCAAGAAAACGGCGTATTAGCTTTGAAGGCCGGATTAACTATAGTTAGGTTTCTCCCACCCTACATGATCACCAAAGAAGACGTTGAAAACCTGAAAAGAATGCTGGATAAAGTATTGAAGGAATTAAAGCCTAAGCCGGCATAACTTAATTAGTCGCAGGAAACAGAATCGATCTCAAAAAGAGAGAGGAACGATTATATGAGCTTGAGGTGAAATTAAAAATGGAATTGGAAGATCCTAATGAGGTCGCAAAGATTCTCCTAAAGCTTTTGGAAGTCTATACCCCTCCGGGAAGCGAGTTTAAGCTCCACAAAACGCTATTCGAAATCTCGGAAAAACTTGGGTTCGAGGAATCCTACGTAGACGAGGTCGGAAACTTCTTCGCCGCTCACGGAAAGGGGCCGACCATACTTCTCGCGAGCCATCTGGATACGGTTCCAGGAAAACTCGACGTTTCCTTTGACGGCGAAATCGTTCGAGGCAGAGGCGCCGTGGACGCCAAAGGTCCTTTCCTCTCGTATCTCCTCGCGGGAAGCGCTGCTCGATCCATAAGCGGCGTCAGAATTCAGGTAGCGGGATTGGTTCGAGAGGAACTCGACGGCGTTGGAGCGAATCACTTGGTCGAGAAGAAGATTAAAGTTGACCACGTGTTGATCGGCGAACCTACGAACCTTGGAATAGCTATAGCATATAGGGGAAGCATTACGGTTAAGGCGTGCGCGAAGGCTAGGGGAGGCCACAGCTCAGCGCCCTATATAGGTGAATCAGCATTAGATAAGCTGTTAACCTTTCTGAGCGACGTCAAATCTAGATTTAACGGCTTGAGTTACGACGAAGTAACCTCCGCGATAACGACTCTGAACGCGGGAGATTGGCCTGGAAGACTCCCGGAAAAAGCATGCGCCCACGTGAATCTTAGGTTCCCGAAATCATATCAACTCAATTCTCTCATGAGCCAGCTAAGCGAAGTCGCCGAGAAAAATGATGTAAACCTCAAGATAATTGACTCAACTCCTCCCGTTGAAGTCGGATTAAATTCCAAGATCGTTAGAGCTTTGATTAGAAGCTGTCTTAGGAATGGATTGAAGCCGAGGCTCGTGAAGAAAACCGGAACCAGCGACATGAACACCTTAGCAGAATTGACTAAGAGCATAGCCGCTTTCGGCCCAGGGAACTCGAGACTAGCGCACACGAGAAACGAGGAAATATCGATACAAGAAATAATTAAGGCGGCTAAGATAATTACTGCCGCGATTTCGGAGCTAAGTAAATAGAATTGCGATAGCCGTCTTATTTCTTTGTTTGAACATTTTTTGAGCCGGCGAGCCTTTGAAGCTTCATCTCCATGGTCCAAAGCTTTGAAAATGATGCGCCGTCCCGTTGATCAAACATGCTCTCCTTGGAGTATGTTATCAGCTCCTTTGAGTAAAGCGATTTCCTGCATCGCCTACCCAGAATTCTCATGGTCCCCTTATAGAACCTCACTCTGACTTCTCCGGTTAATCCCTGTTGAGACTTCTCGATGAACGCCTCTATGGCCTCTCTTAATTCGTCGTGCCAAAGCCCCGAATAAACTAGATCCGCCCAGCGGGAATCCGCTAGACTTTTGAACTCTAAGAATCGTTTTCCCAGCGCCATCTTTTCCAGATCGATGTGGGCTTTGATTAAGGTGAGAGCGGCTGGGGCCTCGTAGACTTCTCTGCTCTTTAACCCTATTACCCTATCCTCGACGTGGTCTATGATCCCGAATCCATGCTTTCCAGCTATCGAGTTGATTTCGCCGATAAGCTCTTCCATGCTCATTTCTTCGCCGTCGATCGACTTTGGGCAGCCGTTCTCGAAACCTATGACTATCTCCCGCGGTTCATCCGGCCACCTCGATGGGTGGGAAACATACTTGAAAGCCTCCCACGGCGGCTCGATCCACGGATCCTCAAGCTCAGCTGCTTCGATCGATCTTCCCCAGAGATTGTCATCTATGCTGAATCTGCTTTCCCGGAAATCTAAGGGGAGGCCGTGCTTCCTAGCGTATTCCATTTCTTGATCTCTACCCACATTCCACTCCCTTATCGGGGCAATTATCTTCACCTCGGGCAACAGCACGGAAAACGACCCATCCATCCTTATCTGATCATTCCCCTTGCCCGTGCATCCGTGCGCAACCGCATCGACTTTCTCGCTTAAAGCGACCTTTGCGACCTCCTCGGCTATGAGGGGCCTGGCCAGAGCTGTGGATAGCGGATATTCTCCCTCGTAGAGGCCGTTCGCCTTGATGCACTTCGGGATGAAATCTTCGGCGAATCGCTTTTTAGCGTCAACGAGAATGAACTTGGAGGCTCCGGCGGCCATCGCCCGCTTCTCGATGAGCTTGAAATCCTCTTCCTGGCCAACGTCAACCGCCACCGCGATGACCTCGGCGTCGTATTTTTCTTGAAGCCACTTTATCGCAACCGTCGTATCGAGACCTCCGCTATAGGCTAGAGCCACCTTCATCGCTGAGTAATGCTATCAACATCTAAATAAACTATGAGTATTTTCGGGTTAATAAGCGAAAAATCTTAACTACATGAGGGTGTTTATCGAAGAAATTCAACTTATTCGGCGTAGAGCTCTTGAAGCTTCTCTAACGCCTTCTTCCTCGCTTCCTCGACCATCTGCTCATCCACTCCGAGAGACTGCAAGAGGCCGACGATCTTCGGAGGCTTTCTCTTTCCCGCGAGATCGGAGGCGAATCTGGCTATTAGCGGGAGATATCTTGCGTAGAAGTCGAGCCTTCTCTTCACCATAGCCCGCTTCTCGATCTTACTCAGGTAAAGCCTCAGAGCCCTCGCCGCCTCCCGTATCGCCGTCACTAGCTCCCGCTCGATCTCCGGTCTATCCGCCACGGCTTCTTTTCCAACGGTTTTGTATGGTATTTTCGGCGAGCATACGTGGGTTACGATTGCCAAGGGAGCTGGAAACGAAACCCTGTAGGTCGACCAATCTATTCTCTCGTTAACCACTTTCCAAACTACGTCAGCCCGCTCATCATATAAGAGCGGAATTTTATTTGCGAACCTGTAGAGCTGAGCTGAGTCCGATGATGGGATGCTTCCTCCATAGGCGAGCCCTATCTCAACGATGAATGGAAAACCCGAATAGGATGAGGGAGGTCTTTCGACTATGTAGAGGAATTCGGGGTCGAGCATGTGACGAATCCCTGTTTCTAGTAGCTCTCTGCCTATGGGGCTGATGCTCGATGGATCGGGGGCCCTGAAGCGGTTATATTTCTTGATGGCGTCCACGAGCCTGGTGACCTCATCATGAGTGAGCTTCCTCGGATTCTTGTTCTCGGCTATTTCAGCGAGCTTTAAAACTTCTCGCGCGCTTTTTTCCCCAACCCTCTGAAAATTGTTCATCAAAAATCCCATTATGGTTCTGTCCCTAGTCGCCGCGAGAAGCCTCGACATCGTCTCGACATCGACTCCAACCGGATGTGGAAGAGACTCTTCAGGTGGTTCCGGAACCTTGGTCGTGGCTCTGGGATAATAGTAAAGCCTTCCACGCGGATCGATGAACATTATCGATGCATGAGGATTCGCTATCGCCGTATGATTGAAGTATTGAATTATCTTCGCCTTGCTGTTCGTGTAATCTCCTTCGAGATAGAATTCGACTATTGTTCCTTTCCAACGCTTCTCGTTCTTGAGAACTTTATGCTCGAAGATCTTGGGCTCGTTCTTCACGATGTCTATCATCAAAACGAATTTGTGAACGGTCTTTCCGCCCTTGCTCGATAAAACGGTTGCAGGCTTATTGGTGGTGATCTGGCCGTATAGCAGGGCCATGGTTCCTCCAAGACCGAACGTTCCGCGGCTCTGCTTGTATCCGTACTTGCTTCCGTAAAATACGGTCGCGAACGCTTTTGGAACGTGCTCCACGGCCACGCCTATGCCGTTATCCTCTATCCTCAGCTTGTACACGTTAACGCCTCCCTCGGAGTTTCCCTCGGAAGATAACTCAACTATGATGTTAGGCGGAATCCTCCCAACCTCGCATGCATCCAGCGAGTTTTCCACGAGCTCCCTTATGCTCATGTAGAGAGATCTCGACGGACTGCTGAACCCAGCTATATCTCTGTTTCTGTAGAAGAAGTCAGCTGGAGAAATCTTCTCGAACTTCACCTCAACCATCG
>JAGHCZ010000025.1 GCA_021160205.1 Nitrososphaerota archaeon
CACGGAAATGCTCCTCAGATTCGCCAACAAATCGGCTGAACATGGCAACGCAACGGGCCTCGAAAGGGCGCTGAACTCCTCCTGCAAAGTCTTAGATGTCCTAGAAGGTGTTAAGGAGAAACTAGAGAGGCTTAATGCATCCCCCGCGGCTATCGCCGCGATAGAACGCGCCATGGAGAAGATAGCCGAGGCGAGGGAGCTGCTGAAGTCCGTCAAGGAGAAGGTGCATGAACTTCGAGGAGGAAAACATGCGACCCGCCACGAAATCAGGGAGCTCGTTCAAAATATAACTGGAAAAGGTCTCCACCGATTAGAAAAAGAAATATCCGCGTATATTGAAAAGCTGGAACCACTCAAGGAGGCCGCTATCCGGAATAACCTCACCGATCTCGCGGACAGCCTCGACGCGGTACTGAGCAAGCTAAAAGACCTATCAAGCGCCATAGGTGAAGGAAAATTAAGCTTCACACAAGCCGTCGAAATCCTGGCTCAAGCCAGGCAAGCGACAGAGAAAGCCGAAGAAGCATTCAAGAAAGCATCTGAGAGAAAGGAATTACGCGAAGCGGTCTCGGAAGAGCTGCGCAAGATGATGCACTCTCTACAAGAAAGACGCGATAAATTGAGAAATAGGCTAAGCGAACTGGATGAGAAGATCTCCGAGAACGTGAAGAAATCTGTCGATGAGATACGGAGCCTGCTCTCGAAACTCTCCGATCAGCTAGATGAAGCCGAGAGAAAAATGCTGGCTGAAAACAGCTCCACAGCTCTAAAATTGCTGAACGACGTGAAAAAGGGCCTTGACCTCGCCGAGAAGAAGCTCGACGCCTTGGAGAAAATTCATCAAAGACGAAGGCAACCGAATTTCCCCGAATAAAAGTTCAACTAAGCCTATTTCTTCCCGGAACAAAAATATTATTTTATCAGCTGTCACGGATTAGTGCCGATAAAATGGCTTCGAAGAAGTGTAGGATCTGCGGAAAGGCATTCAAGACGGACCATGCCTTGAAGCAACATATGAAGACTGTGCACCGCGGCTACTATTATGGAGTGAGATTTGGAATTGTGGGAGCTATCATCCTAGCTATTTTGGTTTCGGCGTTTGCTTATTCTGCTTTAGCTCCTCCTCCGTCAGTTTCTTCTACGTCGGCCAGCGAAACCCCCACGACTACTTCCACCGTAACGTCTTCCGCGAAGACCTCCACGGAAACGACCTCAAGCAAATACGCGCCGGATTTTTCGCTTCCAGAGATCGATTCGCTTGGATTGACCGGTAGGATGATAAGTCTTTCGCAATTCGAGGGAAAGCCGGTTTTCATAGAGTTCATATCTCCGAATTGCGGACACTGCATCAAAATGACCCCGATAATCAAAGAACTTGAAAAGAAATACGGCGACCGAATCGTATTTCTCACGGTCGTGCTAGGATACTCCAAGAACAAGACACTCGCCGAAAGCCTCGCAAGCATGTTCATCAGCAAGCATGAGATCAACTGGATACACGTGATCGATCACGATTGGAAGGTCTTCGGAGAATATGGGGTTAGCGGGACGCCGACCTACGTAATTCTGAATCGGGATCACGTGGAAGTGGGCAGAATTATAGGCGAGGCGGAGGAGAAAACTCTAGAGAACGCCCTTCAAAAAGTGATTTAAGCCTCGATCCTAGCTGCCCGTTTAAAGATATTTATTGGATTTTTATAGTCTCAAATGCAGATCCGGGCAGCGTGATCGAATGAACTTAAGCTTGCGGGAGAGACTCGAGCTGATCAGGCAAGGGGTAATACGGGGATATATTATCCCAGGCCTGGAGGAAAGAGGCTACATGGTCTCCTGCTGGAAGAGGCCGATATCCTTGGAGGACATGTTCTTAAAGGATGGGACGTGGCGCCCGATCTACACGAAATTCACGAGTTGGGAGACATACGCTAAGGACCATCCCCTTTTCGTTTATTTTAACACTTTTTACGGCGACGTCTACGAAAAGGCTTATCGAAACTGCTTCGTGGAATTCCTCTTGAACGTCAGGAACTTGAAGTTGAAGCCGAGGCTTATAGGGGTTTTCACCAGGCTTAATCTCCAAGGAGGGGGATATTATTGGAAGCATAGAATCGCCATAGACCTCAATTTTCCAGATGCCTGCATCAGGGAAATCGACGCAACTTACGACGAGCTATTGATCTTGCTTGATAAGGAGGGCTTGCTGGAAGTACTCAGAGCAAGAACGTGATTTGGGGCGGTTGACTCGCTCAAATTTAAATTTTCCATGCTTCTCTTGAAGGGAGAAGAGCGGTGATAATCCCCGTTAAAAAGCTCCTCATAGTCGCTCTGAGAGATAAGGAGAGAATTCTACTGAGGAGGCTCGGCGAGTTAGGGGTAATTCACCTGAAAAGGCTCGGCGAGGAGGATGCGAGAAAGTTCGTGGGAACGGAGGTCGAGAAGCTTAGAGAGCTTGAAAAGCTCTATTATAGGTTCATTAATCTTCTCGGAGTCCTCGGCGAAATAGGGGTTGAAAAGGAGGAGAAGGAGCTCTACGAAAAATACGTTGAGCTGAGGAAGAAGCTCGATCACCTGCTCGCGAAGCACGCGGAGCTCAAGCAAGCCATGGAAGCGGTTAAAGCCCTGATGGACCTCGGCGAGAAAGAGTTCCCCGAAATCGGCGAATTCCCCCACATATTCTCCATAATAGGAACCCTTCCGAAGAGCATGGTTCAAACCCTGAAAAAAGACCTCGAAAACGAGACCGTGGCCATAGAAGTAAAAGAAATTTCAGAAGACGAGACCCTGATATACTTAATCGGGATCATTGATGTACGGGAAAAATGCAGAGAGCTCTTTCACACGCTTCCATTTAAACGAATAACGCTCCCGGAAAACTTTCCAAGAGAATGCGATAAAGCATTAACCGCCTTAAATGACGAGATAAGGAATCTCGAAGAGGAAATAAAAATCGTTAAAGGAGAACTAGAGGAGCTCAAGAAGCCCTTAACAAGCTTCATGAAAGAAAGAGAAACCGGGCTAAGCGAGCTGAAATCCCTTCAAAGCAGCTTCATCCAGCTCCAAAAAGAGCTCTCGGTCAAGCCCTCCGCTGAAAAGAAGGAATCCGAGCTAGATGAAAAAGAAATAGCGAGGATCCTTGATGAAACCAACAAGCAATATAATTTGATTAAAGCGAAGATGGAGGAAATCGCGGAGGAAAAGAGAAAGCTGGGTGAGCTGCGCGCCGTATTGGAAAGCTTGTCTAAGACAAGAGATGATTTGCCTGAAATCGGTGAATTCGAAAACATCGTCTCCTTAGTGGGGATAATGAACAAAGATTCATTCGAAGTTTTTCAGCACTTCGCATCAAAGGAAGGAATATTATTCGAGGAAAACGAGCTGGAAAAAGGAAGAATTCTCCTGCACGTAGTTTGCTTAAAGAATCGTTATAGAGAATGCGTTAGCAGACTAAATTCCCTCGGATTCAGGGAGCTCGATTCCTTGAAAGAGCTCCCGAAAAGCATCAGCGACGCCCAAAAAATTATACTTGAAAAATTGAATAAACTCGAATCCGAAAAGAATGAGCTGCGCCAAAAGTTCGAAGAGCTCAGAAGCCAATTTGCATCCAAAGCTGGAGAAATAATGAGCTACCTGAAGATCAACTTGAAGCTCGGGGAGGCGCTTCTCTCGACCCTGAGAAGCGAAAGCATGCGGGTGATCCAGGGATGGGTTTCGATCGATAGGTTGAATTATCTAAAGAGCGAGCTGGAACGTTTGAGAAGGCAATTCAAGGGGGTTTTGCTGTATGAAATCGAAGACCCGAAGCCGGGTGAGAAGACCCCAACCTCGATTAAGAACCCGAAACCTTTCAACGTCTTTGAACCTCTTATCGCTCAATACGGCTGGCCCGGCCCCGGGGAGACCGATCCGACCATAATCTCCGGAATCTTGTGGATGCTTATGTTCGGCGTCATGTTCCCCGATCTTGGACACGGCTTGACGATAATAGCTCTCGGGGCGTTTTTCGCATACGTGTTCAAGGGTAAGTTCCTTGGGATAAACTCCAAGAAATTCGGGAAATTGATGATCGGCCTCGGAATCTTTTCCACGATATTTGGCCTATTAATCGGTGAAGTCTTCTTGGTGGAAGTCACCCCGATTTTCCCGGGCTTAAGGGCGGGCTGGATCGGGCAACCGGGCGGAGTTCTCTGGCTGATTAAGGTAGCGATTTTCTTCGGAGCGGCTCAGATATTGTTAGCTATGAGCATGGCTTTTAGAAACCATCTGAGAAACGGTGAAACTGCGGAGGCGATATTCGGTCAACATGGACTCGCCGGAATGTTGGCTTTCGCCGGATTCCTGTTCACGGCGTTCCATTTCGTCGGCATAACCATAATCCCTAATGTCCTCAGATTTCCGGCGCTGGGAATAGGAGTGTTAACCCAATGGCCATTCTTCCTCATGCTTGGAGGGATTATCATGATGACGGCGAAACCCTTCATAGCCAAGGAATCCATTTCACTTAGCCTTGGGGGGATCTTAGAATTGATGACGGCGTTTATGGCTAACACCTTTTCCTATACTAGGATCGCTGGATTCGCGATCGTCCACGCTGCCCTCGCCATGGTCGTCCACAAACTCATGGAGGTAAACCTCTTAATGGGAATAGGAGTAGGCTTGATCTTCTTGAACGGCTTCGCTCTCACCATAGAGTTCTTAGTGTGCATGATCCAGGCCCTCAGGTTGCTGTATTACGAGTTCTTCACGAAGTTCTATGAGGGATCAGGAATTCCTTACACTCCTTGGAAGCTCTAAAACAAGGTTAATTAATAACGGTCGCATATTTTTCCAATCGGACATGACCACCGCGGTTAGAAAAACGCTACCAATTTTAACCATTTTAACCTTAACAATCTTAGCTAATGCTTTGCCAGCCGTAGCCGGCAGCAACGGGGCTTTAACGATGGCGGCCGCGGAAGTAGAAGCATCGAAGTTCATCGCTATGGTCCTCTCAGTTAGTATATGCTCGATGGGAGCTGCCTATGCGGTTGCAAAAGTTTCTGTAGCGGCTTTAGCAGCGGCTTCGGAAAAGCCGGAAGTTCTCGGGAGAAGCCTATTATTCGTCGGATTGGCGGAGGGAATCGCCATCTACGGATTGCTGGTGGCTTTCCTCATCTGGATATACTGATCTTCCTCGATTTCGCCGGGTTGATTGGCGGCTTACTATATAGTCGATAACATAATTTAGGTGTATTTCGATTTTATTATGGGCAGAAGTGTCAGAGGATCGGAAATCCAAGGTTTTGAAAATAGTAGGCTTGTATTTGGTGATGCTCATCGCTCTTCAACTAATCGCGACGGTTTTCCTATTTTTTCACGAGCCGAGCTTTCATAAAGGCGTTCCCCTGATGGTGTTCTTGGGCACGGTTTTGCCGGTTATATTGGCGCTGATTTTCACCAAATTCATGAAAGTCACTTAACGCTCCTAGAGAACGAGAAGCCTTTTTCTTCTCTCAACGGGTATTCCATGGTATATAGCAAGCGCTAAAGATCTCAGGTTGCGGTATTCGATCTCGAGATCTAATAGATATCTTATCACGTAGAAGAAGCTTATGTATTTAGGTATCTTCTTCAAGTCGGCCTTCTTCTTCAATATCTTGAGAGATTCAAGCTCCAGCCGCCAATCTTCGCCAGCAATAGCCAGCCTTATAATAGGCGCGTATCTCGGAAAGTATTCTATGAAAAGATTCGGATTTCCCTTCGAGAAAAGCGCTAACAGGCGTCTCTTGGAAATCCCGCGCGGATTCTCTAAGAGAAATTTCTCAACGAATTCTCGGCTGTACTTCTGCATGAGCGCGCCCACGCAGGTTCTTAGGTTTTGGAGATCCAGCTCTACGCCTATCAATTTTCTTATGTCTTCTTTGTCGGCTATTGAAAGCTTGTTTATAGACTCAAACACCTGCCTATAATACGACTGTTTAAGAGCCGCTTCGATTAGCAGCACGTCATCTTTTATTTTCGCCAATTCCTCGTATCCAGCCCGCTTCAGCGAGGACAAAACGTCATCTAAGCTCTCAGCCTCAAGAAGCGGGGTCAGGTCCATTCCATCCAGCTCCCATGTGGGAAGCAATTCTCTTTCGATTTCTTCTTTCGAGGCGCCTCGCTTCTTCATTCGAACTATCCAAATCAAGTTTTGGATCTCATTTCTTTTTAGAAAAACTTTCAAGAAATTCCGCGCATTTTCATAGGAGATTTTTAGCAGCATCGCGAGCCTGTTGATGAACTCTTCTCCGAGCGCTTTCTCCACCGACCATACATCCCTCGACTCCCTCAGTCTCGGACCATAGCTTGTTTGCGAAAGCTTATCCAAAAACTCGCCTAAGGTATTCGACGAGGCCAGCTCTAAAACGAATGATTTTGAGAGAAGCCTCGACTCGAGCGCGTGAGACTTGCAGATGAGATATGTAACGCTCATACCTCCCCCCTCTTTTTAATCAACACATTTTTCACAAGCTTCACCCTCATGAACTCCTCCAGCATCTCGTGATCCAGCGCATCTTGGATTCGCTTTATTAAAGACTCGTATTGAGGAATTACGGCTTTCTCTAAAGCGTTCACGCGCACGTTGGTTCTTTGGAGATCTTCTGCGAGGTTCTCGATCGATGTCTCGATTTCCGCTAGCTTGATTAAGTCATTTATCGCGGAGGCCATTTTCTCCGCTAGAGAAGCTATGTGCGGAGGATATTTCTCCTTAACTTCGGGGACCTTTATCTTCGTGATGAGCGGGACGCTTATCCCTATCACGCTTTTCGGGAGAACCTCTACCTCCATGCTTTCACCGATTATCGATGCCGTCCGAAGCTCCTGGGTTCCGTAAACCACGTGGAATAAAGCCAGCTCGCCGTATAGTTCCTCGATCTCTTTCTCGACTTTTTCTCTGAGAGGCTTCAGCTCCTCTACTAAGGCCTTTAATTTTCTTATCAGCTGGTCTCTCTTCATTTCCAATAGCTGGTGGGCGTCTCTGATGAATTCCAGCCTACGTTTGAAGTCTAGGAGAAAACCCTTCGTATACCGGATGGAGATGGACATTTAGACCGCCTTCCGATATTTGGGGTGATATTTCCTGATGTTTTCCTCGCTTATCCTGATGAGCTCGTCTTCTGGAAGCATCGATAATAGATCCCAGGCGATCTCGAGGGTCCTCTCTATGGGTCTGTTCTCGTATGGGCCTTGGTTGATGAACTTCCTCTCGAACTCATCCGCGAATTTGAGATATCTCCGCTCCCTCTCGCTGAGCCCGAGCTCTCCTATTATTCTCGCGAGGTTTCTCGCCCTAACCCCTTCGGCATAAGCCATATATAGCTGGTTTGAAACCTCTGCATGATCTTCCCTAGTCTTTCCGGGTCCGACGCCGTCCTTCATCAATCTAGATAGCGATGGAAGCGGGTTCACCGGCGGATAGATCCCCCTGGCGTAAAGCTCGCGGCTCACGATCAGCTGGCCCTCCGTGATGTATCCGGTTAGGTCGGGGATCGGGTGAGTTATGTCTCCGCCCGGCATGGTGAGAATCGGCATTAGGGTTACTGAACCGTTCTTGCCCTTTATCTTCCCAGATCTCTCGTAGATCGTTGCGAGATCGCTGTACATGTAACCAGGATAACCCTTCCTCGCAGGAACCTCCTCCCTGGCGATGGATATAGATCTTAATGCTTCGCAGTAGCTCGTCATATCGGTTAAGATCGCTAGCACGTGCATTCCGAGGTCGAAGGCGACGTACTCCGCTATGGTCAAGGCGATCCTCGGGGCGAGAATTCTCTCAATTACAGGGTCATCGGCGAGGTTGAGAACCATTACAGCCCTATCCAGCGCGCCGGTTCTCTCGAACTCCCTTCTGAAGTAGTCGTATTCCTCGTGCTTTATCCCCATCGCGCAGAATATCACCGCGAAATCCTCTTCTTCGAGAATAGTCGACTGCCTCGCCACCTGAGCCGCCATCATGTTATGGGGGAGCCCCGCCTCGGAGAATATAGGGAGCTTCTGACCCCTGACGAGCGAGTTCATTCCATCGATCACGGAGATGCCGGTCTGCATGAATTCGCTTGGGGGTTCCCTGGCCGCGGGGTTTATGACTGAAACGAAAACTTCTCTCCGTTCCTCGCCTATTGGATCTGGGAGGCCGTCTAGGGGCTTGAAGCTTCCGTTGAATACTCTTCCTATGAGCTCGTCTGAGAGGGGAATCCGCATCACGTCGCCCGTGAACCTCACCGCTGTATCTAGGCTCAGGCCCTCGGTTCTGCCGAAGACTTGGACTACGGCTTGATCCTCGTATACGTCTAGAACCGTTCCCATGATCTCGGTTCCATCCGCGAGCTTCACGTCCACTACCTCGTTGTATCTAACGCCCTTGACGCCTTTTACTAGGAGCAGGGGGCCCCTGACCTCTCTGACGGTTTTATACACCATTCCGGCTTTTTCCTCAGACATCTTTTCATCCCTCCCTTATGATGCTCTTACCTCGTATTTCGCTCTAAGAGACTCTAGATCCTTCTTTAGCTTCTCAAATGACTCGTCGATTTCTCCGAGTTTCTCTTTCTCCTTCAACCTGAGAAGATCCATCACGCTTCTCAGCTCTCTCAGCTTGTCGACCGGTATTCCGGATTTTATCAGCGGCATGGCTAGATCATAAAAGTCTACTATTACGTGGAGTATCTTTACCTGCCTTTCAGGGGGACAGTACCTATCGACCATGTGGAAAGCGCTTTGAACGAGGAATCCCTCACGAATTATCTCGGATGTGAGGAGTATCAGCCTCTGCTCTTCTGGAAGAGATTTTTCTCCAACCACGCTCGCGATCTCCTCGAGCCTCGACGCTTCCTCGAGTATCGAGAGGGCCTTCCCCCTATATTTCTGCCACTCTGGGTCATGCTTCTTCCAAAAATCGACAAGCACGTCGATGTATTTCGTGAAGCTTCTGAGCCAATTTATCGCGGGGAAATGCCTCCTATATGCAAGCTCCGTGTCAAGCGCCCAAAGAGCCCCGACGCACCTCAGGGTAGTGGAGGTGACCGGCTCGCTGAAGTCTCCTCCCGGAGGCGAAACCGCCCCCATTATCGTTACTGAGCCGACTCGTTTCCCCCTACCCAGCGTAATCACTCGTCCAGCCCTCTCGTAAAACCTCGCTATCCGCTCCGCGAGGTACGCGGGATAGCCTTCCTCGGCCGGAATTTCCTCCAGCCTTCCTGAAATGTCCCGAAGTGCTTCCGCCCATCTAGAAGTTGAGTCGACTATCACGGCCACATCGTATCCCTGGTCTCTGAAGTATTCCGCTATCGTTACTCCAAAGTAGACGCTGGCCTCCCGCGCCGCGACAGGGAGGTTGCTGACGTTCGCCACGAAAATCGCTCTCTCAATCAGCTTCTTCCCGGTTCTCGGATCCTCGAGCGCTGGGAAATGAGTCAGGATATCCGCCATCTCGTTTCCCCTCTCCCCGCATCCGACGTAGATCACGATATCCGCGTTGGACCACTTCGCGATCTGCTGCAGAGTCACAGTTTTCCCGCTTCCGAATCCGCCCGGTATCGCCGCGGTCCCGCCCTTCGCTATCGGGAAGAAAGTATCGATTACCCTCTGGCCCGTGAAGAGAGGCTCGACGATCGGAAGCCTTTCCTTGTATGGACGCGGTATTCTGACGGGCCAGACTTGGATCATCTTGACTTGGATCGTTTCGTTGCTCGGCGTCTTCAGCTCGGCCACGGGCTCGTCCACGGTAAAATCCCCTTCCTCTATTTTCTGGATAATTCCCTTGACCCCGATCGGCACAAGTACTCGATGCTCGATAACCGAACTCTCCTGAACCGTTCCTAAGATATCTCCCTCGACGACCTCGTCTCCCGGCTTGACCCTAGGAGTAAAATGCCACTTCTTATCTCTCTTCAAGGGGGCGATCTTATACCCCTTCTTAATGAAAGGACCCGAAAGCCTCCAAAGCTCAAGCTCGGATCGCTCCAACCCATCGAATATTTCTCCAATTAATCCGGGGCCAAGCTCAGCTACCAAGGGGCTTCCTGTTCCGATCACGGGTTCTCCAGGTTTCAATCCACTAGTATCTTCATAGCATTGAAGCGCGAATTCGCCTCCGGAGATCCTCACGACCTCGCCTATGAGCTTCGGCTCCCCTATGTAGACCACGTCGCCGATTTTAGCTTCTGTGAGCCCCTCAGCGATCACGAGCGAGCCGTTAATTCTCTTAATCTTACCTGTCACTTGCTTGCTCATCTCGTCTTAACCTCCTTGAATAGGATTGAGGCGACGCGTTCGCGAAGGAGAGGTTTCAGGGAGCTAAGCCTGCCTTCGAGAGAGTTATTGAACACCTTCCTCCCATCTGGATCCGCGACCACCACGCCCCCGAGTAAATCCGCCTTTTCAAACCTAAATTTGATGGAGCGACTTGAAAAAGTTTTAGCCATTTCTTCCAGCGTTTTTAGATCGCGTTCATTCGCGTAAACCGTCAGCTCCTTTTCACCCGACTCCGAAAGCAGCTCTACGGCTTTTCTCAAACTTTTGGCTAGGAACTCTTCATACTCTTTAGGATTAGATTGAGGCAGGGTCTTCAGCTTCTCTAAGGCTTTTTCAAACGCTTTCTCGATTAGCTCGTTTCGAGCTAAAATGATCATTCTCCTGCCATCCATTGTCGCTTTCCCAAGAATCCTCCTTCTCAGAACAATTCTCTCAGGCTCGATTCTTCTCTTAAGATCCTCCTCGACTTTCCTTCTCGCCTCTTCGAGCATTTTTTCAGCTTCTTTCTCCGCCTCTTCGAGTATTTTGTCCGCCTTTTCCCTGGCCCTTCTCCATATTTCATCCTTCAGGGCTTGCACGGCCTCAGAGCTCACGATGAAGCACCTCCCTTACTATCAGGTTCGATGCATCCTCGATTAGATCTTCCGAAATTGACTTGATTTCCTCCACTTTATTCCTATATTGATTTAGTATTTTCTCTGCTTCGGCTTTAAGCTCTTCCTCATATTCTCGAAGAACCTCTTTAATCTTCTCTTCTTCCGCTGAGCCGCCGACGATCTTCTCCGCCTCGCGCCTCGCTTTCTGCAAGATTTCTTGAGCTTTCTTCTTCGCTTCTTGGACGTGAAGCATGGCCTTTTTCTCCTCGAGTAAAAGTGATGTGAGGCTCATTTCTTCACCTCCCTAGATCCCGAGGCTGACGCCTATCGCCAAGCTGATTTTCCTCTTCAGATCCTCTAATCTTCTTCTAGAACCTTTCTCGGGAACGAACACGAACACGGGCTCCACTCGCTCTTCCCTTAGGAGCTCTTTTCGGGCATTTTCGGTGTAAGCGAGAAAACTTTCAGGGATTATTATGACCGAGTATTTCCTTTTTTTAATGAGCTCCATTAAGGTGGATGAGAATTCGGCCTCGGATGAAACCTCGAAGCCCTCGACTCCGATGAGCTTCCATGCCGACGCAAATACCTTATCCCCAATAGCCGCCGCCCTCAAAACGCTCGGCCTCCTCCTTTGAGGAATTCGGCTCCGGCTATTAAAATGGATTATTATTGATTGGTAATGCGTGTACAAAATTTAGGTGGGCTGCGGTTTCAGCTTCTCCTGTACTTTTTAGTTCCGCACCTGAGTAATGCGTGATAGATAATCATTTATCCGCCGACGTCTATTATAGCTCGCTTTAGGTTTTCTCTACTTCGACTTTCAGCTTTCATTCGAGGCGCTTTTTGATGTCCCTTATTTTTTCGCTATAACCAGGTTTCCAGAGAACCGCGAAGGAGTCTCCCCAAGCTTCGATGACCGTGGTTGTCCTCGTCTTATGCATTCTTTTCTTCGCTGGCGGATAAGCGCCGAGCCAGATCAACGCGGCTTTTCTGATGATCCTTCGGATGTTTTTCGTTCTCCGCAGAACCTCGTCAATAAGATCTTCGGGAGGATCCGCTATTAGGAGGTCGCATCGCACATCTCTTTCTAAAAAATCAAAGACATCATCTTTTATTATTTGAATGCCTTTTTGTTTTTTCAGATTTAGAACCGCGGCCTCTGGATAAAGATCAACGTAAACAACTTTTCTGACGCCTTTTTTCACCGCGAGCTTTGACAACGCTCCGCTTCCGCCGAAGAGGTCGATCACGGTTTTCGGTTTTAGGTGGGTTATTAGAAGGTCTGCGGCTTCGGTTATTCCCGGGGTAGGGCCATAGACGTATTCGTCGTCGAACATCATAAGCCAGTTTATTCCGAGTTTTTCTGAGATCAAGGTGATCGGGGACATGGGGGAGAGGCGGCCGCTTTTTATGAGCTGGGTTATCTTCACGGGCTTACGGGCTTTCGCTTTAGATTTCATCAGCGATCTACTCCGCGTATAATTGAGGTAGCTCATAAAAATAAGTCTGAACGCAGTTTGCGTAAAATGGCTCAGACAAATGCCTTCACTTCATCAAGTCAGTATAACTCTGATTCTTCATCGCCGTTTCCGTGTACTTGACGGCAGCTTATAGGCTTTTAGCTCTAAAGCTTGTAGCCCCCGATCTTAACTCCGACGGGGATTATGTAAAGCGGCTCTCCGACGCCTCCGATGATCCTCTTCACTTGCTCATCGTAGAACGCGCCTATGACCACGCACGCTAAGCCGAGGCTTATGCACTGTAAGTAGACGTTCTGCCCGACGTGCCCTACCTCCATGTGCACGTACCTTCTTCCCCTATCGCCATATCTCCTAGTCGTTCTTTCGTAGATGGCGTTTATCACGAGATTTATCGCCGCGTCTCCGACCCATTCCTGACTTAATGCGGCCTCCATGAGCTCCGCGCTGTAATCTCCGAGCTTCACCAATTCGAGCTTATGGCCTTTAGGTAGGTAATGATATATTCCGGGATTGAGTTCCTTCACGCCTCCCTTCTTGACGACGACGTAAACCTCAAGTGGATAAGTAGCCCCCGCGGACGGCGCGGCTCTGAAGCCGTAAGCCGGGAGAGTTATTCCTTGAGCTGCCCAGAGGAGCTGAGAAACCTGCTTGAGGGTGAGAGGCTCGTCTTCATATTCTCTAATGCTTCTCCTGAGAAGAAGAGCTTCTTCGATGGAGACCGGACTTTTATAAGATGGCTCGGGAAGCTTTATCACGTTCAAGGCCGTCAACTTAACTAGCTTCTCCCCTCCCTGATTAAGTTTAATCTGAAAGAAAGACAAAAACGCGTAGAGAGCTATGGCCGCGGCCGACGCTAACCCGGCGGCCAATATCTTCCTCCTCAGCCGCATCGGGGTTTCACAGATCCTAATCGATTATCAATCCTATAAGTGTTGAACGACGGTTTTCTTCATTTCGCCTTAATCTGGGGAGAAATGGTTTAAGAATGCTGTTTGAGAAATTAACGCGGACATGAGCAGCATCGAAGAAGGAGATGAAGTCCTCTTCATCACCCCAAAGAGGAAAAAATATCTCCTTGAAATCAGAAAAGGTAAGAGATTTCACAGCAGCGAAGGTTATCTGGACCTAGATAAGGTAATCGGGCTGCGCTACGGCGCTCGCGTGAAGACTAATACGGGATCGACTTGGATCGCGGCGCGTCCATTAGTCTTAGATAAAGTGTTGACGTTCCCGAGAGTAACCCAGATAGTTTATCCGAAGGATTTAGGCTACGTAATCTTAATGAGCGGAGTGAAATGCGGAAGCAGAGTCGTTGAAGGCGGAACCGGCGCATGCGTCCTAACAGCGATGCTGGCATATTACGTTGCTCCGAACGGCAAGGTCTACAGCTACGATGTTGACGAGAAAAATTTGGAGAACGCCGCTAAGCAGCTCAGGCGAGTTGGATTAACAGAATTCGTCGAGCTCAAACACCAAGATCTCACCGAAAAAATCGATGAGGAAGAAGTGGACGCGGTCATCCTCGATATACCGACCCCATGGCTCGCGGTGGTCAACGCTAAACAAGCGCTAAAAGATGGAGGAATGATCGTTTCAATCAGCCCGACGATAGAACAGGTGATCGAAATGGTCGACGCATTAAAGAGAGAAGGATTCGCGGACGTAACGACCGTGGAAATTTTGCTCAGAACGCTTAGAGTCAAGCGCGGAATGACCAGACCGGAACACTTGATGCACGCTCACACGGCGTATATAACGACGGCGAGGAAAGCCTATAAGGAAGGAGATTGACTCCGTCGAATATCTTTAAAGCTTAGGAAGGTTGACAATCTCCCTAAGATGAAGAGGCTGAACGAGATCATATTGATCCTGCTGCTGATCTTGGCGGCGTGCACGCCGATAATCTACATGACTTTGACAAAGATTTCTGAATGGGTTTATGGATTGACGGTGGCGTGGACCATATTAGCCGCGGTATACGTGTCGATGGCCGCTCTCAAATGGAAATAAATGTAAAAACGTTATTAAAAACGAAAAAATAACGCATTTCAAACCATTTTTCTAACTTTGCTCTCCCTTAAGCCTCTTGATCAAGTCCGCTATCGCCGTAGCCGCTTCTTCAGCATGTTGATAGGGATATTTTTGCGGTTCAAGATACTTAAGACATCTGAAATAGCAGCAGACATGATTCGCGGCCGCTATAGCGAATTCTTTTCCGACTTCTTGATGCTCTTGAACATCTTCCGCTTGCTCTATCTCCCTTGTTCTTTTTTGTCCTTCCCCGGCTTTTAAGTCCTTTAACCTTCTCTGCAAGATGTCTTCAGGTCTAAATTCTAAAACCACTATGGCGTCAGGCTTCAATAGCTCAGCGACTTTCGAGGGGAGACCTGGATAAAATCCGAATGGAGTCTTTATCGCCGCGTGGGTGTCTATGATTAAGTCGCCGCCTATTTTTGTTATCTCCTCCGCAGCTTTTTCTTGGAGAGATTTATAATCCGTGGGCTTGATTTTCTTTCTCATTTCATCTCGATCAGCTACTCTGAGGGATTTCTTCGCCTCCTCGAACATGTAATCTCCGAAATTAACCACTTTTAATCCCGGAACTTTTTCAACGAGCTTCTTGAGAATAGTGGATTTCCCAGCGCCGGGTACAGCCACGACTACTACCCTTACCATGCAGTTTCTTTCGGAGTTCCACGACTTAAAGATTAGTCAAGCTAGAGCTGCATCTGACGCTCTATTTTCTGCTTAGCGGCTTGATATTCTTCCTCAGTCAATTCCCCTATCTTGTATCTCAGCTCTATCTTGTCCAATTCTTTTTTCAGTTTTTTATGCAGTTCTAAGAGATCTTTGAGAGAGTCTAGGGTTTCATCCAAATCCGCCACAATCATTTCGATGCCTTCTTCATCTAGCCCTAGAGATTTTCCGCGTTCGGAGATCTCGTCTTTAAATTTTCTGAGCTTCTCTTCGTAACTCGGAATGTCCGCGAGCTTAACGTTGAAGGAGTTATGAAGCATGTTGAGCTTCGGCTTAATCTTTGAAAGCTCTCTATCTATCGCGAGCTTGTCAGTGATGTACTGTCTATCGGAGACCTCTCCGACCTCATGCCTAACCTTCAGCTGTTCTAATCTGTTAGTTAACTCGCTCATCCTTTGCTCAAGCTGGTTTATGAGCTCCATCCTCCTAGAGTTAATTGATTGAATTCTCACTCGATAATCCTTGTAGATTTCGAGAAAAGCGTCGGGAGCCGCTTCGCCGTTTAGAAAATGCTCGATTAATTTATGCCTCCAATTATAGAAATTTGCGAGCTGTTCTATGATCCTCCTTTCTTCAGAAATCTCCTGCGGCGGAAATTTTTCAATATCCTCTATTATTCTTTCAGCATGCGTCTCTTCTTCTGAGGGGTTGGATCTTTCCTCCATTTCTTCTACCTCCTTAATACTAATAGGCTTACCACAGAATTTACAGAAGGGAGCCCTGTTCGTTTCCCTCCCGCAGTGGGGACAAATTATCTTTTCTTCCCACATCATTTAAGCCATCCACTAGATCCGTTACTCCTAATAATAAGAATTTCCCGGCAGGCTTTCTCCCAAAGCTTCTAGGCAATATTTTGGAATCTCGACGGTGATACCCTCCCTGGAAAAGTGAGCCGCCTGCAATAAACTATTAAATACATCTAAGCTAAGCAATTTCGTAGTAGAGGTGTTGAAAAGAATTGGGACCCGGTGAGCTTTCCCTTGCACCCATTCACAGGTTGATTAAAAAGGCGGGCGCAGCCAGGGCTAGTGAAGAAGCTGCTGAGGAGCTTAGAAGAATTTTGGAGGATTTGGGAATGGCCATAGCGAAAGAAGCCTTAAGCCTAGCGCAGTACGCCGGTAGGAGGACTGTTAGAAGGGAGGATATTGAAAGAGCTGCCCGAACTCTCCTACGGGGTTATTATTCATCGCAGTGAGATCCCTAGATTCGGCGGTATAATAAGAACCTAGTCTATTAAGGTTTATATTTGGCTCAATAAACCATGTTTTCGGTTGGATTCTAAATAACCCGAGAGGAGGTGTGAAAGTAGAATGGCATCTAGAGCCTTGGGAGCTGGTCAGCCGGTACTAATCTTGAAGGAAGGGACGAGCAGAACGAGGGGTAGAACTGCTCAGAGAAACAACATAGCTGCTACGAAGATAATCGCCGAGATGGTGAAAACGACGCTCGGGCCAAAGGGAATGGATAAGATATTGGTCGACAGCATCGGAGATGTCGTAGTTACCAACGACGGAGCAACGATATTAGACAAAATGGACGTTGAGCACCCGGCTGCGAAGATGCTCATAGAGGTCGCAAAAGCGCAGGACTCAAGCGTCGGCGATGGAACGACGACCGTGGTGATCCTCACGGGCGAACTATTAAAGCGCGCTGAGGAATTAATTGAGCAGAAGATTCACCCGAGTACGGTCATTACAGGTTACAGAAGGGCTCTCGACATCGCGTTATCAGCTCTTGATAAGGTGGCTAAATCGATCAAGCTCGAAGACAAAGCGATCTTGAAGAAGATCGTGAATACCTCGCTGGGAAGTAAGTCGCTGGGCTTCGCTGCCGAGCACATCGCGGATCTTTCAATAAACGCTGTTCTAAGCATAATCGAAGACAGGGATGGAAAGCCGTACGCTGATAAAGACAATATTCAGATCATCAAGAAGATGGGTAAAAGCTTGATGGAAAGCGAGCTGATTAACGGCGTGATAGTCGATAAAGAAGTTGTTCACCCCGCAATGCCCAAGCGCGTCGTGAACGCTAAGATAGCCTTGATAAACGCCCCATTCGAGATAGAGAAAACTGAGTTCAGCGCCGAAATAAGAATCCGTGACCCGCTGAAGATAAAGGAATTCTTGGATGAGGAAACTAGGATCTTGAAGCAGATGGTTGATAAGATCGTTCAAATAGGAGCTAACGTCGTCTTCTGTCAGAAGGGCATCGACGATATAGCGCAGTTCTTCCTAGCTAAAGCGGGAGTATTGGCCGTGCGAAGAGTTAAGTCTTCAGACATGGAGAAGCTGGCTAAAGCGACCGGGGGAAGAATCGTAACAAACTTTGACGATCTAAGCGAGAAAGACCTAGGATTAGCCGGGCTCGTCGAGGAAAGAAAAGTAGGAGAAGATAAAATGGTGTTCGTCCGAGAATGCAAGAACCCGAAGGCGGTTTCTATTTTGATCAGAGCAGGATTAGAACGGCAACTAGACGAAGCAGAAAGAGCTCTAAACGACGCGATAATGAACCTCATATCATTAATCCGAAACATGAAATACGTTCCCGGCGGCGGAGCGACCGAAATGGCCTTAGCAAGCGCCATTAAGAAGGACGCGCCGAAGTATCCGGGAAGAGAACAGCTAGCTATGTTAGCGTTCGCCGAGAGCCTTGAAATGATTCCGAGGACTCTGGCCGAAAACGCTGGGCTGGAGCCGGTTGAAATTTTGACGGAGCTGAGGACTAGACATGAAAAAGAGGAGCATGGATACGGGATAGAGGTGATCTCGGGGAAGGTTCAGGACATGTTTAACGCGGGAATAATAGAGCCCATTAAGGTAAAGGAGCAAGTATTAAAGAGCGCCTTCGAAGCCTCCGCCATGATTCTGAGAATAGATGACGTTATAGCCGCCACTAGAAGAAGTGAGGAAAAAGGCGCGAAGTCTGAAAGCGAGTAACCTGTCTAAGTTTCCTCATTTTCTATTTTCTCCACATTTTTCAACCGAGAACCCCAACTACATCCTACGGTTTCTCACTTTTTCGAGGCTGAATAACACTTGTATAGAGGAAATAGTAACTTAGGTTGGCTATGGTGATCACTATAGGCGATAGGCTTAGGAAAGCCCTCCATCACCTCGGGCTAACTGATTACGAAATGCGAGTTTACATAACGCTTTTAGAAAATGGAAGTATGACTGCGAATCGAATAAGCGAAGCCGCAGAAGTTCCCTACTCAAAGATCTACGAAGTCCTAGAAAGCCTAGAAAAGAAAGGCTGGATTGGAAGCGAAGGAGGACGCCCCGCCAAATTTTATTCCCGAAGCCCGATGACCGCGCTTGAGATAAACAGGATGAGAATAGAGAGGAGGCTTAAGACCTATGATAACGTGGTCGCCTCTGAGCTCCTCCCAGTCTACGAAAAGGCGGGAGCGAGAGAGAAGCACGATGTATGGATACTTAGAGGGGAGCTAAATGTTCTCTCAAAATTAAAAGAGCTGCTGGAGAACTGCGATTCGGAGCTTCAAATAGCATCCCCCTGGATAAACAAGGAGTTGGTGGATATGCTGCTGCCTACGCTGACCATGATGATTACCAGAGGAGGAAAAGCCCAAATCATGTTATCCAGCTCCTGCAGCCGAAGCATAGCGAGAAGATTGGGAGAATATGCGGAAGTGAGGTTTAGAGATCAGCTCTTCGGAGGAGGGATCATCTCCGATTCAAAGGAGGCGATAATAATTCTAGGGGAGGGGAAAAAAGGGCGCCCTGTGCTCGCGATTTGGTCAGACCACATAGGATTAGCGAAAATAGCAAAAGTGTATTTCGATTATCTTTGGAAAGATGCCGAACCCTTAAAAGAAAGGCGATGAGCACCCTAAAACGGAAGATTCCAGAGGTGCGGATCTATGCGTGAAGGCAGGAGGCACTCCACCGCGCTTATTCTCCTAATAATCATAATTCTCATAGCCGCTTTAATCACCACTTCTCAAAGCGTTCAATTCACGCTGAATATTTGGGAATTCGGCGACCTCTTCATTAGGCCATTTTATTACTCGCTCATAGGCGGACTGATACTATCCACAATAGCCTTTTTCAGGTTTGATTTCGTTAATCGGAGATCTTTAACCTTCTGGTTCCTGAACTTCATTTTGAAATTTTATCGCAGAGCAGGGTACATAGAAATTTCGGACATAGATTTTTCAACATACAAGCTCGGTATGAATAAATTTTTGGCGTGGCAAGTGACTAAAACATTAATCGGCGCGCTCATTTTTGCTAACAGCATTTTCGGAATGGCCTTGGCGGCTTCTTTCAGCGGAGTAGATCTCGGAATACAAAACATCGGAATCATATTTACGCTCCCATTCACCAAAGTATCTGCATCCAGCATTTCTCCGGCTCTAAGCGTGATAAACGCCGCCCCAGCACTAATCCTTCTAGTTCCTCCGATCATATCCGCATTAGGCGTGAGGTTAACGATCCTCGTTGGCTTAACGATCCTCGTTAAAGCCGTATCTTCATCGATCGTGGACTATCTTAGGAGAGGATTTTTCAGAATTCCTATGGAGGCTATTGAGGCGTTGATAGCTATAGCTTCTACCTGGATAGGATTCACGCTCTTCTTCTCAACCTACATCGACTACAACACCAAAATATACATCTTCGGAGCCTTCGCGTTGGCGGCGATCTTTCTCCTCTTCATTTATCTCGATAAGAGCAAACCAGGATTTCTATATGCTTTTAAGATAAAGTTCGGGGCCTTAATCCTAATACTTCTCTTAATACTTACTTTCGCGACTATTCAGAACAGCATAGCTGACGCTAGGAAAGTCGAATGGCTCGGCCCCTACGTGAAGCAAGAAATAATCGTAAATCGATATCTCGCAGACCTATCTAACATAAAGATCGTGCCGTATAATTTCACAGGAGAGGAATCACCGGTTAAAATAGAAGTCGGCCAGCTGAAAGAAGATTTATCGACGGTTAGGCTATGGGATTGGGACGCAGCATTCACGAAGCTGAAACCCGAAATAGGCTTGATCCCATACGTGGACTTCGAGGACTCAGATGTCATAAGATTTGGAAATAGAATTTATTGGAGCGCTTCGATGAAACCGATCCTCCCGCGTGGAGTAACCATGGGAAATGTATGGTATAATGAGCACCTGGTTTACACCCATGTTCCAAACGGCTTCCTCCTACTCGACGCAAATAATGGAACAATAGTAGATTCATCCGCGTTCTTCAAGCAGCGTAGAATATACTACGGAGAAGGAGGGCTCCTAGAATCTACGTGGGCCGCGATAATCATGGGTAAGGAGAGAAGCGACGAAATCACGGGAACGAGATATAGCGGAAAAGGCGGAGTAGCCGTAGGCCCTCCGATGACTTGGCTTTACGATGTGACTTTCCTCCTCTCGTATCCAGATAAAGAAGTCAGATTGCTCAGATATCGAGACGTCTACGATAGATTGGGCCTCATACTCCCGTACTTTACCTATTTTTGGAATGGAGAATACGTTGACATGTTCCCGGTTACAGACGGCGAGAACACTTATTGGCTTGTCCCATTAATAGTTAAGCTCTCCGCCGAGGATGTTCCTTGGAGCAGGAACCACGACTTTCTCAGATTTATTGGATACGCGCTCGTCGATATCTATAATGGAGACGTGAAGCTCATAATAGTTGGAGACGACTTCTTCAGCAAGCTAATAAAGCAGATATACAGGGACCTATTGATTGAGGAATTTCCGGAATGGCTGAAAAATCAGAGCAGGTTCCCGGCAGAAGCCTTTGAATACCAAATAGAGATGTTCAACTACTATCACGTAGATGACCCGGCGACCTTCATCCAAGCGCGAGAATTTTACGAGATACCAGAAGGAGTCTACACCTATTTCATAATAGCTAGATATCCGGGATTTCAGAGGCCGGAATTCGTCGGGGTAGTTTCTCTCCAGCTTAGGGGATCCATGGGAAGAAATCTCGCAGGATTTATGGTCGTCAGGAACGATTACCCACACCTAGGAGAGAAAATCTTCTATCGAGTCCCGATCCAATCAGAAATAAAGCTACTCGGCCCCTCAGCCGCGAAAGAAGCTCTCGAAAGGTTCGCGGAATTCAGAAAGCTTAGAACGTTGCTTGAAAACCCCCGTATAGGGGATATCATCCTATACTACCTCGGAGACCGGCTCGTGTATGTAATTCCGGTTTATACGTCTCCAGCCGGAGGAGTCGTGGCACAGCTCGGAACCATCGCGACGATCGGAGCGGAGTTCACTGGGAAATACTATATAGGGCTTGGATCGACTCTGAAAGAATCGTTTAACGCTTTCTTGGGGAGCTTGGAGCAGGCGCCTTTGATAGAGAAGGTGGATGTATATAATTTGACCGTTCAAACCTTGAGGGAACTAGGTCTTGAAGTGATTTATCCGGAGAAGATTGCTCCTAACGTGATCTTTAAGGAGGGAGAATTGTCCTTTACAAGCGTCGGAGAGTTCAAGAACTCCCTGAAAGCCTTTGCAGATAAATGGATAATTGAGAAAAACCTGAAAAGAGTTCTGATCTGTTTCGAAGACGATAAAATATGCGTCGGATCCATGTTCTCCGAAAACGGGGTCGTAGAACTCCACTACATCACCATTTTAAGGGGCTAAGCTTAAAGCTGAAGAATATCAGGGAAAGCTAGGGAGATGGCGATTGAGCGGAAAGAAGCCGAGCGCTCTTCTCACAAGCCTATTCGTGCTAATATGTCTGCTGGCGATATCCGTGCTCATTCGACTTGAGAGAGGGCTTTTAGGAGTAGTTCTAACCGGAATACTGCTCGTTCTAGGATTTTACTGGTTTAAGGAAATAAAGAGGGCAATAGGGTCCGGAAGGCCGAGGAGAGAATATCCCTTAGAAATCACCGAAGAGAAAAACGTGATAGACCTAATTGCCCAAGTCCCTGGCCCCGAAGAAGCCGTGTCATTTGAAATATCCGGGAAAAAGCTGCTCGTACGCGGAGGAATGGGATTTAAGAAAGTAGTTAAGCTCCCCTATCGCGTTAGGGTTTTGAGAAGCTCATATATCAACGGTATACTTCACATTAAGTTAGTTAGAGAAGAAGTAATTAAGAAAGATGAACAAAGCCCAAGCTATTAAGCCCGCTAAACAACTTCAGGTTAAAAGCGCTGCCGCAATTAGCGGAAGAATCACCGTGACATCTCCGTATATTGTAACGTGTTTTCCCTCGGGCTTCACTTTCTTCCAGGAAATAGCCTCTGATAGGGAAGCCCCACTCAAGCTTCCGTCGTATTCAACCGCTGTCGTTATCTGCACGGCGTAATCGAGTCCTCCGCTGAACTGCGCCCACCAAATTAAGTGATGTTTACTTATCCCGCCGCCGAGAATTAAAGCTCCAGATCGCTTAGTCTTAAAAGTTATTTCCGCTAAAATATCGAAGTCTTTGAAGAGGTTAAGCTTGAAGTCTCGGTGACGTTGATGGAAGAG
>JAGHCZ010000121.1 GCA_021160205.1 Nitrososphaerota archaeon
GATCGAGATAATTCCCATGCAAGACTATTATCTAAAGCAGCTCGAATTCGCCGAAGAATTGAAGAAAAAAGTCATGAAAATGAAGTTCCACCCAGAGCAGCACAGAAGGCTCCTTCTCGACTGGATAGATTCTCTGAAAATAGATTGGCCGATAAGCAGGAGGAGATATTATGCAACCGAGATCCCGATCTGGTACTGCGCCAGATGCGGAGAGCCGCACGTCCCTCCACCTGGGAAATATTACAAACCATGGGCGGAGAAGCCTCCGTTCGGGAAGTGTAGGAAATGCGGGTGCACGGAGTTTACGGGAGAGGAGAAGACCTTTGATACGTGGATGGATTCGAGCGTCTCACCTCTCTTCATAACTAGGTACATGCGGGACGCGAAGTTCTTCAAGAAAGCTTACCCCGTAACCATAAGACCGCAGGGAAAAGACATCGTGAGGACCTGGCTTTATTACACGATCCTCAGATGCTATCAGTTGACCAGAAAGCTTCCCTTTAAGAGGGTCTGGATAAGCGGGACAGGGCTTGACGAGAAAGGAGAGAAGATGAGCAAGAGCAGGGGAAACGTCATAGACCCCTTCCCGATAATCGAGAAATATGGGGCCGACAGGTTTAGGTTCTGGTGCGCTCAGGAATCAAGCCTCGGAGACGACTTCAGAATCTCAGAAGAGCGAGTAGCCATCGCGGGCAGATTCATCACCAAGCTCCTCAACATAGCGCGCTATATCTCAAACTTCCCTCAGCCGAAACGAGCCGCGCTCACGCCATCTGATAAATGGATTTTAGCGGAGCTTTCATCAAACGTGAAAAAATGCCTGGATGGATATAAGGAGTTTAACTTCTTCATTCCAGCGATAGTCGTTAGAAACTTCGCTTGGAACATCTTCGCCGACCACTATATTGAAATGTCGAAGCAGAGGGCTTATGGCCGAGGATTCTCCGAGAAGGAGCAGAGGGCTGCGTGGTTCACGCTCCACGAGGTCTTGAAGACCATTCTCCTGCTGCTTGCCCCGATCACGCCGTTCATCACGGATTATATCTGGAGAAAACTTTACTCCGAAAAAAGCATCCACGTCGAGAGGCTTCCAAGGCCGAAATGGGACAGGAGATATGCTAGGTATACGGATGAGATCATGCAGTTCAATTCGATGATTTGGAGGCAGAAGAAAGAGAACGGGTTATCTCTTAAAGCCCCGATAAGCGTGAAAATTCCCAGGAAATTAAGGCTCTTCCGAAAAGACTTGAAAGCCATGCACAACATAATTACATGAACCAATCACCCTTTCCGCTAATTTTCTGGAATTGAACTAGCTTCAAGCGATGTCCCGAAGAAAGCTTACCGCATCTTCTTAAATGCTCCTAGGATTATCTTGGCCGCTTTCTCAACGCTTTCTTGAAGCTTCTCAGCCGTGAGAATCGGCGTCTCCTTGACCACGTTGTTGCTGAGAATTAGGACCGCTCCGGATTTGAAGCCCCTGATCCTCGCCACCCCGAAGAGCGCCGCGCACTCCATCTCGATAGCGATTACCCCGCGCTTCCTCCATTCCTCGGCGAACTCTTTTCTTTCCG
>JAGHCZ010000064.1 GCA_021160205.1 Nitrososphaerota archaeon
GTCTAAAGCGAGAGAAGCGATCGCTCCCGCGCAGAGCCCATCCGCATCGTCGTGAAATATCAAAGCGACCTCAGAGGAAAAGCCTTTTAATTTTTCAGCTGTTTTTCGGAGATCGCTAAAATACTCCGCTTCTCTCATCAATTTACACTTTGTATGCGGAATATTATAAGTCGTGGCCCGGTAAACCGAGGAAAGCAATCTTATATATAGAACGGTAATAGCTGCTTTTGATGAACGTAGATTTTAAAGACTCTTTGATCGAGGCCGGGAAATTCATGGCGATAAGCGCTAGAACTGCTCCGAAGACCCGCGGACTAGATGATATCGAGATAGTCCTTCTAAGCGATGAAGAAGAATTGAGGAAACTCGCGGATGAGATGGCGAAAATCGGAGAGAAAACTGACAGAAGCTTCTTCATAAGAGACTCCGATAACGTGAGAAAATCTCAGGCGGTTCTCCTAATAGGCGTAAAGGCCTCAAACCCAAAAGACCTAAACTGCGGGGGATGCGGTTATGAAAGCTGCGAAGACTTTAAGAAAGCTCTTGGAAAAAGTGGAAGAGACTTCACCGGGCCCAGCTGCGCACTTCAATTAATCGATCTAGGCATAGCCGTGGGCTCGGCCGCCAAGACCGCGTCAATTCTTAACGTCGATAACAGGATAATGTTTTCGATAGGAGTTGCCGCCCTGAAGCTGGGATTTCTGAAGAACTCGGATATCGCGTTGGGGCTGCCTCTCTCGGCTTATGGAAAGAACATTTACTTCGATAGGAAAAAATAAGTTCTTCAGCCGAAGAACTCCATCAACGTCGATTCTCCTGCCTCTAAAACCCTCTCAGATTTTATTCCAACCGCCTCCATAATTCTTCCACAGGCCGGAGCCACCTGCTTCTCGATATAGTAGCTCCAGTCCACTTCATCTTTCGAGATCTTGAAATACGGTTTCGCCTTTGCATGAAGCGGGCCAGGTCCTTTCGCAATTATGTAGCCCACCTTGTCTCCCGGCTGAATTCTCCATCCTTCATCGACCATAAGCCTAGCCACTACGATGTGAGGCTGCGTCGCGGCATATTCGCTTAATGGCCTTGTTATCTGCCTCCAAATTATGAGCTTCTTCAACTCAACCTCGCCGCGCTTCAGCTTCCTAACGTGATCTCTCGCTTTTTCCAGCGCCCTATGCGGATCACCCGTTTTTAGCAGGACCTCGATCGTTTCCCTCTGGGCTTCCCTAGCCACCGCGCTCCAATCTCCCCTGATCGCCTCCAATCCAACGATCTCTACTCGACCTTCGCTGGTTATTCCCGCGTATTTTTTCTTCGCCTCGGTGAAGATTATCCGCTTGAAGACTTTTTCGAGCTTGGCTTCCAATCCCAAGTCTTCTTCGATCCACTTAGTCAGCTCATCCAACTTACCCTCGTAGTTCTTCAAGAAAAGCGAGTCGGTATCCGAGTAAATAACCTGCATCCCGAGCTCCTCGGCTTTTTTAATGGCGGAATTTATGACCTCCCTTCCCCACGCGGTAGTAGCCTCGGCCACCTCGCGAGTATACCACCTGGCGCCTATCCACCCCGTATAGCCGTAGATCGCGTTAGCGATCACCTTTACGACTCTTTGACGAGCATTAAGAACCCTGGCTTCAACGCTTTCAGGCGGAGCCTGCTTGAGCCTCTCCTGAATGCTCCTTCTTTCCTCGAGGAGGGTCTTTAAGGCATGAGGGAGAAATCCTTCGGGCTTGGCCTTGAACCTATAGCCGTTGGGCGCGACGTTTTCTCCCTCCTCGCTCAAGGTGTCGAACGAGATGTTGTACTTGATCATAAGGCTCGGATACATCGACCTGAAGTCTAAGACCGCGACCTCCTCGTGCATTCCCCGAATCGGGGCCTTAACCAGCCCACCAGGATAGGTTACGTGCGTTATCTCCTTTCTCTTCGGAATTAATTCGCCGACCTTGACCGCCAGAGTCATCAAGTAATTCTCGACCCTGAATCCCGCGGAGGCCGTTAAGACGTAGTCGGCAGGCATGGAAGTCAATTCGCTCAGGCTGAAGATGAAGTCCTTCACCGCTTCGTACGCCTTCAAAATCGCCTCAGCTCTCTGCATAGAATACTTCTTAACGGCGCCTCTGTCGCTCGCCCATTTTTCAGCGAGCTCGTACTCCTCGATCGAGTCAAACTCGACCTCAACGCCGAGATAATTCACGAACTCCTCGAGGGTCTCGACCGTCAGCTCGGGGATTTCTCTCGCCATGTCTTCCAAGTCTATGTTGAGGCGGCCGCGGAGGGAGATGTGGCCGTGGATGCTCGTTCTCGGCTCCGCTCCGAGTCTTCCTAGCGACGGCTTTAATCCGAGCTTTTTAGCGCGTTCTCCTAGATAATTCCACTGAGTTCTATTTAGCCCGAAACCCACTATTACGTCCGGATCCTCTTTCTCGACTATCGAAATGAAGGACTTTATTATATCGGCCTCATCGCCTTCAAGCTGAAAACGCCTTCCATCGCTGAAGTAGATCGATATCAGCCTTATCGGATCCCGCTCAGGCCTCGCGGAGCCCTTCTCGGCGAAAAAGACGAAATCTATACCCATGGCTAGGAGATCTGGAGGCGGCGCAGGCTCGAGGACGTTAATCGACGTCGCTTTGAGGAAAACTATCCCGCTTTCTTCTCCAACTTTTTCGGCTTCGATTTCGATCCAGGAACACGGCTTTAATCCGGTTTCTAGGAGATATTTCGCCGCCAACCGTATATCGTCTTCATAGGCTTCGACCCCGCTTACTTTTTTGAGAAGCTTTGAAGAGTATTGGTTGAGATCTTCGCACTCAACATATATCTTCAAGGCTTCAACGGGCTTTCCTCGAACCTTTCGATCGCATTTTTCGAACCTCATTCCCTCGGCTTCCAAGGCTGGGAGCACTTCATCAAGCGCCCCAACGACGTAAAAGCTCGGGTCATATCTCTGCTTCATCACCCAATTGGAGCGATCTTCGCCCTTCAGCCACAGCCAGACCGCCGGTCTGCCCCCTTCTTGCTCAGAAGCTAAGTCGAGCAGCCAAAGCCTAAGCTTCATTCCGACCTAAAAATAGTGGAAAGGAAAAATAAGCCTTATCCAAACGGCAATAGCCATGAATAACTGCAGGCTATCAAAGGATATGCGCGAGCAGGATAGCTAGGGGTGCCGCTGGAAATCAGCAATCACTTTTTAGGCTTCGGTCTTAACCTCGATCTTTACCTTCGCAGCCTCTTTCTCAATGCCCTCAGGTATCTTAACGACCTTCGCATTCCTCAGCGACTTCTTCTTCCTCGGCGAATTCCTCAGCAAGATTCCGCAGTATGGACATCTGACGCTGTCGGTGAGATAGTAGACGCGGCAGCGAGAGCAGTACTTGTATCCGTTCGCATAGCTTCTCCTCAGGGACATCTTAGGCTGTTTTTCTAGGAACATTCCCTCTCTACCCCCGCTCTTCCCTGGGATAGTGCTACATAAACCTTATCTTTGATTTTGTAAGTAATGTAAATAGATACTATGGCCGGAGAAATCTCAGAAAGCACTTTCAGGAAGCTTCAAAGGGTCGGAAAAGCCACCTATTCTATCTCGCTCCCCAAGCGCTGGGTTCTGAGGCAGGGACTTAGGCCAGGAGACGCCCTCGAACTCGTCGAGGAATTCGATGGAAGCCTCAGGCTGAGAGCCATAGAAGCAAGGCCGAGCCAGCTCACCTGCAGAATTAACGCCGAGCTTTGCAGAAACGCCGAGCAGCTCGGAAGACTGGTCGTCTCGAGCTATAGGGTCGGATATGATCTTCTCGATATTTCATGCGCGGGGGCGCCTGTCTTCGAGATATTAAAGAAGGTGGATGAGCTGGTTCAGAAGCTCCCGGGCTTTGAGCTCGTTGAGGAGTCGGAGAGCAAGCTGCTGATCCAGAATGTCTTGGATCAGTCTAAGTATTCGTTGGACGATCTCATGAGGCGGAGCCAGCTGCTCGCTTCGGCGATCTTCAACAATCTGATAGACTTCATCACGACCCGGAGATATGAGCTAATACCCTACGTTAAAGCCTGAGAAACAAGGCTCAGGAAATATTCCAGCTCCTCACCAGACTAATGATACTATACGTTAAGAAAAGAGAAACAGGAAAATTTCTCAAGCCCAGGAGCGCGGCGCACATATATTCTTCGGCGATCCTAGTCAATATTCTAAGCGGCTTGATAGACGAGCTAATATCCCTAGGAGAAGACTTCTCGAAGCTGAAAAAGAAAATTTTAACCAACCCCGAAATTCATAGAATGCTCGGAGAACTGCTGGAAACAGCGTCACGATTATTCGATGAGACCATGAACGCTTATTTTTCACTTAATTTTGAACAAGCGATGCACGTGCTCGAGCTTCCAAAGAAAGCATTGTCGACCGCCTTGGAGGAGGTGGTCCGCTTGAAATCTGTCAAAAACGCGGAGCTTCTTCGATTCATCATCAAGACCAGCATCTTTTTGCAAGACCTCGTTTCTAAATGTCATGAAGTCGCTCAGCTAACCCTCGACATGTTCATGGAGTCAAAGAGCTTGATATGTAGACCCGAGGGCTGACTTAAAATCCGCGAAAACCCAGCACTCCGTCCTTTCCGACGAATGGGTTCATTGATTTCTCCACACCGATCATGGTGGAGGGACCATGCCCAGGATACACTAGGTAATCATCGGGTAGCTTGAACAATTTGTTCTTTATCGAAGAAAGAAGCGAGTTGAGATCTCCTCCAGGCATGTCGGTTCTTCCGATCGACCCCGCGAAGAGAAGATCTCCCGTGAAGACGAAGCCGTCAAAGACGAAGCATACGCTTCCCGGAGTATGTCCAGGCGTATGAATCACCTTTGCAGCGGATCTACCGATAGTAATTGTTTGCCCATCTTGAAGCCATCCATCTGGTTTGGGAGGCGGAGGAACATCTATTCCTAGGAAAGTCTTGGCATCTGACGGGGCTGAGGAAAGAATGCGCTCATCTTCCTTATGAATGTAAAATCCGCAGCTGAGTTTTTCCTCTAGATCTTTTAAGGCGAGAACGTGATCGAAATGCCCATGGGTGAGAAA
The DNA here is from genome assembly GCA_021160205.1 of Nitrososphaerota archaeon. The sequence continues at coordinate 5,072 of JAGHCZ010000064.1, forward strand.
TATTCCCTTAACCGCGACGCCGTGATTCTTCACGATGGAGAATATTTTCTCCGCCTCGTCCCCAGCATCTATAATGATCCCCTCTTTAGATTCTGAGTCGAAGATTACGTATGAATTTGAAAAAAGCCTTCCCACAGCAACGCATTTTACCATCAACATAGAATACCCTCCAAGCAATTTTCTACGAAAATCAAGCCACAGGTAATTTAAGTTTGACGCCCTTCAAAACGACTCTATCGTATTTTTAATTTGTCGATTCCGTTATCTGAGCTGTTAAATAGCTACTTCTCCTCCGCTTTAACATTGAAATGAAGATTATAGCCGAAAATAAAGCTGTTACGTAAATGATGATATTTCCGAGCAATATTGAACTCACATTGATTACAATTTTTTCAAAACCGGGAGCGTTTATCGTTATGATTGAATTTAGTAGCGGTGTTACTGAAAAGATTGTTACGGAATAGGTTCCCGGCTCTATCTCCCTGAACTGCTCATTTCCCAGCGTGACTTTTGCGCCTCTAACTGGAGTGGAGTCTGATGCATAACGGAGATTAATAGTTATGGAAGCTGAGAATGGAAAAAGCGCGTCTATCGATGGTTCAGTGTAATGTATTTTATCAAAGGTTATGAATATTTCATTACTCTTGAACGATGTCAAGCCGTATTTTTCGTCAGTTATGGATTTAACTGTGAATCTAGTTTTTCCTATTTGATCGCTTGAGAGCTCTCTGTTAAATGATATCGTTCCTATGAATGGGCTTTGATCGTATTCATAATAAGCTTCATAGGCGATATCAACATTTTTGCCTACTTGTATCCTGTCAAATCGACTTGATAAAATGATAATCACTCTATCGAAAATTACTTCGATACTATTTGATTCGAATTTTGTGAGACCGTATATATCGTCCTCAAGGGATTCCACTTTATATTCGTATTTTCCTACTTTATTTTGACGCAACGCGTAGTTTAATTTTATTTTGCCTTTGAATGGTTGATGATCATACTCGTAATATGCATTAACCTGCAGAGGGGCTTCTGATGAAATGTCTACTCTTTCGCGGCTGGACGTTAAGTCTATATGTACTTGATCCCATATCATCTCAGGATCCTTTGGAATTTGTTCAAATATTATCCGACTATTTCCACATTCCACTGAGGATACGGCCCACCTAACTCGTTTCACCTCGTTACTGAAAACTTTAAAGGTAATCCAGCCCGTTTGATTAGTTACATATCTGGTTCCATTAACGTAAATGTTACATCCAATTACGTCTGATCCATTATGCGCCCATTTTGCGTGGAAGCCTACTATTTGAGTAGATCCTGTATCGCATCTATCATCGCTGATGTATGTTTTGTCAATTATTATTCTGCTATAGACTTTGACTGAAAACTTTTTTATCGTGGGTTTATTCCTATGCAGGGCGTATATTGTAAGGGAGAGATTCTGGGGTGTAGTTGGAGCCTTAAAGCTTACCTCTCCTTCTCCATTTGAGACCAATTCTATCCACGAAGAATTATTCTCTATTATGCGTACTACAATTCCTTGTAGGGGTTGATAAGTTTCTGAATCAATAACTTTTATTTTGATATCACTACCGATGGAGACTTTTCGAGGAACGACGAGCGATAAGTTTCTGGGTTTTTCAGTCCATATGGCCATATCAGGATCTCCCAGAAGAGCTTCATCATAATAAACACACGCAATTTCGAGTAAGTGATACAC
>JAGHCZ010000112.1 GCA_021160205.1 Nitrososphaerota archaeon
AATTTAGAGAAGATATCGGAGGCCGTGGAGAAGTTGTCGGTGAGAATTCCTCAGAACGCGAGCTTTAGAATAACCATCGAGAAGAGGCATACCTCGCTTTCAAGCTCAGAGATAATAGAGGCCGCCGCGAAGAACGTGAATCGAAGGGTTGATTTGAAAAATCCGGACTGGGTGATTTTGATAGAAATAGTGGGAGCCCTTACCGGAGTGTCCGTCATCAAGCCTGATCAAATACTTAGCGCGGCGAAGTTCAGAGATAAGATAAAATACTCAAATGAATGAAAAATCTTTGCGATGATCGAGGAGATAGGAAGAATCGCTGTAAAGGTCGCTGGAAGAGAAGCGGGGAGGAAGTGCGTCATAGTCGACGTCGTGGACAAAAACTTCGTCACCGTCACAGGTCCAAAGGATTTAACGGGAGTCAGGAGGAGAAGGGCGAATATAGCGCATCTCGCCTTCACGCCTCATAAGATCGAGATAAAGAAGAACGCAAGCGACGAGGAAGTAATGAAGGCCTTGGAGAACGCCGGTCTAATCGAATACATGAAGCAGAAGACGGAGATCGAGCCGAAAGCCCTGATTGCGTGAAGGGTTTTTAGACCGCGCGAAATTATTTTCTTGGATGATCGCCGAAGCTGCTAAGCCTCCTTGGGAGATCGAGCGAGAGATACTCGTCAGAGTTGATGCGGAATCAAATCCCGAGTACGGAGGAGATCCATACGGGAGATCGACTGAGGAGCTCTTGAAAACGTGTATCCTAAACATAGATAAGCCCAGGGGGCCTACGAGCCACGAGATAGCGTTTACGGTTAGAGATCTTTTGAACGCCGAGCGCGCGGGTCACGGGGGAACTCTAGATCCAGCGGTTTCTGGGGTTCTTCCAATATTGATTAATGATGCTACTAAATGCGCTGGAGCCGTGATGAGAGGTGGAAAAGAATACGTGTGCATAATGAGGCTTCACGGAGAAGTATCAGATGAAAAGCTCGAGGAGGCGATTCGATTCTTCACGGGAGAGATTTACCAAGTTCCCCCGGTCAGGTCCAGTGTTTCAAGGATGCTAAGAACGAGAACAATATACAGGATCGAGCTTCTTGAAAGAGACGGTAGAAACATCTTGATTAAAGTGGCTTGCTCAGGCGGCACATACATCCGGAAGCTTTGCCATGATATCGGATTGTACTTGAGATGCGGAGCACATATGCAGGAGCTGCGGAGAACCCGGGCCGGTCCCTTCTCGGAGGAGGATTGCTCAACTCTCTTGGATCTTTATGGAGCGTTGAAGGCATATAAGGAAAATGGCTGCGAAAAATCCTTGAGGAAAATACTGAAGCCCATTGAGGAAGCCGTGAGGCATCTTCCCAAGATCTATTTACTCGATACGGCGGTGGATGCTATATGTCACGGAGCGAACCTCGCCGTCGGCGGAATAGCCAAGCTCGAGAACTTGGTCAAGAGAAATGACGTGGTGGCCATGATGACGCTTAAAGGAGAACTAGTCGCCCTCGGAAGAAGCAGGATGAATGCGGAGGAGATCGTGGAAAAAGACCGCGGAATAGCCGTGGACACCGAGCGAGTAATAATGAAGCGGGGAACCTATCCCCCGATCTGGAAGGGAGGGAAAAGAAGAATAAGATGAACGATTCTGAAAATGGTTTTAATATAACTACACCTTAAAGCGAGGTAGCGGCGGTACCCTAGCCTGGTAAGGGGCAGGCCTGGAGTACTCTGGAAAGCCTGTGGCCCATCGGGCCTCGAGGGTTCAAATCCCTCCCGCCGCGTCATCTCTCAATCCAGCGTCTAAAGTGGGGTTTTTCAGATTTCAGCCTTCTTTACGCCCCTTATTATGTAGACTGTTCTCTTCTTGGGATACGTTATGGTTATTGGGTGAAATTCAACGTTCTCCAAACTCATCTCTCCTAGCCTTCTCCTAAGCTCCTCATCGATTTTCCACTTTATCCATCGATTGCTCTTTGGTTCAAGTAACGCTAAAACACCGCCCGGCTTTAGCACTCTTATCATCTCTCTGAATGCTTTATCCCTCCTCCGATGATGAATCGTGTGAATCGCAAAACTCGCTATGACTTTATCAAAATAATTATCCGGATACGGTATATCACACGCATCACTTCTCCTAAATTCAACCCTGCCTGATACTTCTTGACGGCTCTACTCGGAGTAGATCTTGATTCCGTTTGCGGGGTTTCTGCATTCTTTCTCGAATTCCTCCATTAATTTTATGGTTATTTTCCCGGCTTTACCGTCTCCTATGGCCCTTCCAGCTATCTTGGTTACCGGAATTATCTCCGCCCCTGTTCCGGTCATGAATACTTCGTCCGCTGTGATGAGTTCGAAGGGGGTTACGTCTTTTTCCTCGACTTGGTAGCCGAGCTTCCTCGCGAGTTCTATTACGAAGCTCCTGGTTATGCCTGGGAGAACTCCGGTCGTCGGTGGAGGAGTGATTATCTTATCGTTCTTGACCATGAAGATGTTTGTCGAGGATGTTTCGGCTACGAATCCTCTATCGTCGAGCATTACGGCGTCGTCCGCGCCCGCGGTTATCGCCTCTACCTTGGCTAGAATGCTGTTCAGGTAGTTTAGGGATTTTATCTGGTGGGTCGTCGCGTCGACCCTATCTCGTCTGACCGATGAAATTATCAGGGAGAGACCTTCGAGCTTTGATTCCTTCTTGTAGAGGGTGAGAACGGGCTCGGCGATTATGATCACGTTCGGCTTACTGCATTTTCTAGGGTCGAGCCCTAGATCTCCGACGCCGCGGGTTACGACGAGCCTGATGTAAGCATCTTTTAGCTTATTTTTCCTAAGGGTTTCTAGGACGGCGTTTATCATCTCTTCCTTGCTTAAGGGTATGTCGAGCATTATCGCCTTCGCCGAGTCGTAGAGCCTATCTATATGTTCTCTAAGCTTGAAGACTATCCCGTCATAGGCTCTTATTCCCTCGAAGACTCCATCTCCGTAGAGAAAGCCGTGGTCGTAAACGGATATCTTTGCTCTGCTTTTTGGATAAAATTCTCCATCGATATATACGAGCGGTTCGCCCTCTTCCATGCCGGATTCGAGCGCCTAGATGCAAATAAAAGTTTCGAGAAGCATAAGCTTTTAATCTAGGACATTCTCTGCTCATTAAGCATGCCAGCTGAATGGAGATTTTTAGACGACATAGACTACAAGATAATTGAGCTCTTGCAGAGAGACGGCAGAATGTCCTTTATAGATATCGGAAAAAAGGTAGGGCTCTCGGAGGGCGCTGTTAGAAGAAGGATTAGGCTGCTCCAAGAAAGGGGAGTCATCAAGAAATTCACGGTCGAAGTCAATCGGGGATACGGGATCGGCGCCGTCACTTTCATCCAATTCGATCAAGGAAGCTCTCCCAAGCAAATCGTCGAAAACATAACTAAAGTGACGGGTGTTGAGAAAGTATATGAGCTAACGGGGAGATTCGACGCCATAGTGATCCTATCCGCTCCAAGCATAGGAGAGCTCAACGACAGAATAGACCTGATCAGAAACGTTGAAGGGGTTAAGAATACGGAGACGGCGGTGATTCTGAGGATAATCGGCTGAAAGATCCGAAGACTCTAAAGGAAGCGTGCTTCTCATCTAATTGAAAAATGGTCGTGGTTGAGGAGCGGTGGGAGCTCGGAAAGCTCGTGACATTTGTCCCTAACAAGCAGACCCCAATCTATAACTGGTTTTTTCTTTAAGGAAGGCTTTTCCCGAGAATTCGTCCACTTAATGTTCAAGGAATTTGGGGTCGAGCCCGGTTATAGGGTTTTAGATCCATTTGTGGGTTCTGGTACTACTCTCTTGGCGTGCAAGGAGGTCGGGGTGGACGGAGTTGGAATTGACGTTGCGCCGCTGGCGGTTTTTGTTACTCAAGTGAAGATCGCTGATTACGACTTGGAGAAACTGAGGGAAAGTGCTAGACGGATTCTCGGTCAGCCTTTTAGAAAGCCTGATTTATCTGAGGTCAGCGGCTTCGTCAAACGGTTTTTCCTCAAGCCGTCGCTCGAAGACATAATATTTTTCAGGGAAAAGATCAGGGAGCTGGAAGACCCTGTTTTAAGAAATTTCTTCACTCTAGCATTAATGAACGCAGCGATGAAGGTCTCATTCGCGTATAAGGATGGTGCGGTACTAAAAGTTGTTAAGAAACCTGTCCCACCCTTCAGGAAGTTCTTCAGAAGAGTGGTTAAGAAAATGATCAGAGATCTTAAGCGAATGAACTTTAAGCCCTGCAGGCTCGAGGTCTATCTAGGAGATGCCAGGAAAATGGATTTCCTCGAAGAAGAGGAATTCGACGTAATAATTACTTCGCCGCCCTATCTAAACAAGATAGAGTACACGAAGGTTTACCGAATCGAGTATGAGCTGTTCTTCGGAGATGTCCAAATAGATCCCATTAGATCCTACCTCGGGTTAAATCCTAAAAACGTAGTTGACCTATTTCCCGAGCTGAACCTCCCAGAAGTTGCAAAAGCCTATTTCTACGACATGAACCTCTGCCTCGGGGAAATGTTCAGAGTTCTCAAGTCCGGCGGAAAGGCGGCGATAGTCGTAGCCGGCGGAGTTTTCCCAGATAGAGTTGTGGAGTCTGATGTCTTGATATTGAAGCTCGCTGAGAGGATGGGGTTCGAAGCGGAGAAGATGATAGCGGTCAACAAGAGGGTTGCGACCACTCGGAGGATTGTCAAGATCGGCGAGGCGAGGGAGAGCATCCTGATTCTCAGAAAGCCGTAGCCCCGTCATTCGAGAGCAAATTAAATATATTTCGCGTGACACTTTTACAAAGGTATGCGGATAATCAGCTATAGCCTAGACGAGGAGCACGATTATGGCTTCATGGTTTCGGAATCTAAATTCATTCCAAGATCCTTTATGGAAAGCGCATTAGGTTCAAGTCTCCCTAAAGACGTGAGAGAGCTTCTCCCAGATAGGGAGCTGATCCAATTAATAGAGTCGGCGATCGAAACCGTGAAGATAGAGACGCTTCCGGTCTCAGGGGTTCACTTAGATCCACCCATACCAAATCCAAGAAAAATAATCTGTCTGAGCTTAAACTACATAGACCACGTTGAGGAGGCTGAAGTAGAATTACCCGAGGGCATGCCGATCTTCTTCAAGCCGGCGACCGCCTTGACCGGGCCCTATGATCCTATAATTAAGCCTAAGATGGTTAACCAGCTTGATTACGAGGTTGAGCTGGCGGTGGTGATGGCCGATAAATGTAAGAACGTTAAGATTTCGGAGGCAGCGTACCACGTTTTC
>JAGHCZ010000006.1 GCA_021160205.1 Nitrososphaerota archaeon
TAAGTCCAAAGCCATGGCCGCCGCAGAGAAGCTCAGGAAAATGAACCCGTGGATTAAGATCGAACCGTATTTCGAAGACGTTAGAAAGCTTGATCAAACGATATTCGAGAAGGCGGATGTAATAGCATCGTGTTTAGATAACTGGCCCGTTAGAAGATGGCTAAACTCTCTCGCGGTAGAGCTAAACAAGGTGCTCGTTGACCTAGCTATGGACGGATTTTACGCGAATTTTCAAACGGTCATTCCGGGAAAAACCGCGTGTCTTGAATGCCATGGAGATGAATTAATTCCTAAAGAAACTCAGCTCGCTGAGTGCACGCTTAGAAGAAGAAGGCCGCAAGACCTAGTCGAGGACCTAAAGGCCAGCGGCATAGACGTGAGCGTGAAAATCGCTGAAAAATTATTCAAGCTGAATCTTAAAACCGTTTACGATCTAAAATACGCTCAAGCCGATATCTTAGAAAAGCTCGACGAGAAAACGAGAAAGAAGCTTTACGAAATACAGGAGAAATTGAAGCCCAAAATGCCCGCGCTTCAAAGCGTGGCCGCGCTGGTTTCCGCGATAGCCTCTACCGAAATAGTGAAAATACTCCACGAAGGAAGCTTGGGCGAAATTTTCACAGAGCTGCTGGTCTATGATGGGCTCACCAATCAGTTTACGTCCGTTCATCTCGAGAGGCGAGCTGACTGCTTTGTCTGCGGAGACGAAGTTAGGCAGGAGGCGATCTCCTTCCCCGTGAAATTACATGAAACAGTTTTAGATATCAAAAAGAGAATAGCGCAGGAATTTAGCATACCTGATCCGGAGATTCTTTACAAGAAATGGCGGCTGAAAGATGATCAAAAGCTCTCCGAGCTTCAACCCAAATCCGGGGATATAGTCTACGTCCACACGAGCAGAAGATTTATGCCCTTGCCTCTCAGATTAGACGTTGCGGAGGATTGAGCTTGGGAAAAAGGATAGTCGTCGGAAAAGAAGTCAAGATAGGTGAATGGAACTTTTCTAGCGCTTCGATCGTCGAGACGAGGCCCGTGTCAAGGCAGGAAAATATCTGCCCCGTTTGCTCAACCGAGATCGTAGAAGGAGCCCCAACCTTTAAATGCCCATATTGCGGAAACGTCATGCATCTGAAGTGCGTGGAGCCGTGGTTAAAGAGTCACGGCGTATGCCCGATCTGCAAAAGATCTTTATCGGAAAGATCTCAATAATTTATGGAGGAGTATCGAGTTGGAGGGTGGAAAAGACTCTGAAGAAAATAGGGTGATTATAGAGCTAAAATACTTAGAAACGCCTGTGGGTAAGGTTCCGACATTGGAGTTCGCTAAGAGCCTACTGAAGGCGATACAGATTTTAGATGACGCGACAGCGAATATTGAGGAAAAACTAGGTAAACTTGAGGAGGGCGGGTTAATGCCGAAGAACCTAGAGGAAGTTCAGGAGCGGCTAAATTCCATGGAGTCGGCAATAAAGGATATACAGAAAAAGCTGGATCTGGAAGTCGGCGAAATTTTAGATAAATTATCTGCATTAACCGACGCGTTCAGCGAGCTGGTGGAGAGAGTGCAAAGAATCGAGGAGTCTCTGCCTAAGGACTGAGAACGGCGCGCCTCATATCCGCTATTATTTTCTCCAAGTTCGAGCGCTTGCCTTCGAGCTCTTTTATCTCCGATTCGAGTCTCCTTTTCCTTTCCGCGAGAGCATTTACCTCGCTTCTGAGCTGAAGTATTTTTCTATCCAGCTCTTCGGCTGTCTCCTCTTTTTCGCGAAGTTTGGAAAGAGCTTCCCTGAGCTCTGTTTCTTTTCTAACGAGTCTCTCCAATCTAATTTCTCTGAGCTTGAAATCCCTCAGCATCCCTTTCATCATCTCTTCTAGCTTGCTTCTAGATTCGTCTAAAGCCTTGAAATATCGGTTTTCGAGCTCGCTCGCCCGTCTCTCAAGCTCCATTTTCTTGTCTTCTAGCTCTCTGAGCTCCGCCTCTCGAAGAGTTAGCCTTCGCTCCTTCGCGTCTAGTTCATTCCTCCACTTCTTGATTTCATCCCGCATCACCGAAAGCTCGCCTTTCTCCTTAACCAGAGAGTTTATCTCCTGCTTGATCATCTCCCGCTCTCTGCTGAGAGCTTCGATTATATCCTTGATTCCATCCTGAACCGATAGCAAGGTATTCTCGTAATATCTAACGGCTTCCAGCTCCTCCGCAACCTTCTCCGCCTTATCCACATATTGTTCGAACTTCGATCTTATTGCCTCGGGTTGAGCCGCGACTTCTCTGAGAGCAGATTGCAGGTCGGCGAACCTGGACTCTATTCTATTTAAGATATCCGTGATTTTTTCCGTATTTTGAATGAGCGTGCTCTCTAATTCAGCTATCCTATTCGAAAGCTTAGCCTCAAGCTCCTCGAATTTCTCTTTCTTGCCGGTAAATGATACCATTTCTGCAAGAATACCGCGTAGGCGTATATAAAAAGTTGTTTTCGATGGCCAAAGATGAACGGAGAATATTTTTCCCACACGTAAATCTCGTAAACTCCGCACATGCCCTTGTTTAGATACGCATCCCACGAGCCGTTTATAAGGTGCCGATTAAATGAACTAAGGGAGCTGACGAGGGCTTGTTGGTTAGCAGAGAAGAAGTTCTCTCAAGGCTGTATAAGATAGGCTCCGGAGCCGCCGCGATAGGCGCAATCCACATTCTAGCACTTCTTCTCAGCTGGTACGTGGAAGCGAACAGCGGTGCGTCAATTTACGGCTACGTTTTTACGGAAGCCTTGATACTCTCCGTCGGCGGCGGGCTCTTAGCCGGAGTGGGGCTCATAATAGCCTATTTCATGAAGAGTTTGAGGTCGATGAAGCTCATTTTGGGATGCCTCACGGTCGTCGGCGGAGCCCTTGCGATCCTCTCCCCGATTTACATTTATTGGATCAAGCTGCTCGGCCTATCGATTCAGGTTCATCTGGATATAGGATTCTTCGCCGCGGTCTTCACCGGGGTCATCGAGCTCGGGGTCGGATCACTCGTATTACTCACGCCCATAAAAAAGGAAATGGTCCCGACAGCTCCTCAACCTGTCCCCCGGCCGCCAACCGAGATCCCAAGACCTCCGTCGGGAATATCCGGGCCGAGCAGATCCGCTACCGCCAAGATGGTGCCGGCGCCGGACCTCGAAGAGGCCATGTGTAGCATATGTTTTGAGCCCATACCACCTGGAGAAGCTGTGAGATGCAGTAATTGCGACGCGGTTTTTCATAGGGGATGCGTGGAGACTTGGATCAGCGTGAACGGCACCTGCCCGAGCTGCAAGGCGATCATAGTGGACTAAGCATAAATAAATGAGAATTTTTCAAAGAAAGATCAAGGTGCCTTCCGTGAGCAAGCGGGAAGAAAGCAGAAAATATGATGAAGTAATTAGGCTCGCTCTTGAGAGAGGCTTCTTTATGCCCTCCTCAGAGATCTACGGGGACGCGCCCGCGGGGTTCTGGGATTACGGGCCGCTTGGAGCATCGTTGAAAAGGAAGTTCATAGATCTTTGGAGAAGAGAGCTCGTTAAGAGGGATGATATGCTGGAGATAGACGGCGCGCAAGTTCTCTCGAAAAGCGTTTTCAAGGCATCAGGCCACCTCGAAAGCTTCGTCGACCCGATCGCAAGGTGCAGCCGCTGCAAGGCAATCTACCGCGTGGATAAATTAATTGAGGAGAAAACGGGGATCCACGTTCCGGAGAGGCTTAAGCCGGATGAGATGAAGAAGCTGATTAAAGAATACGGTATATCATGTGCGAACTGCGGAGGGGAGCTAACAGATTTTTCCTATTTCAACATGATGTTCAAGCTCGGCGTCGGCGTCATCGAATCCGAGGCATATCTGCGGCCTGAAACTTGTCAAAATATCTTCATCGATTTTCTAAGGCTGTACAAGACCATGAGAAGAAAACTTCCATTCGCGATCGCTCAAGTAGGTAAGAGTTTCAGAAACGAGATCTCACCTAGACAGGGATTGCTGAGGATGAGGGAGTTCTATCAAGCCGAAATCGAAGTCTTCTTTAACCCCAAAAAAGCAAACGAATTTCCAAAAGCGGATCCAATAATGGATTACAAGCTCAGGCTGCAATTAATCGGAGAAGAAAAACCCATGGAAATCACCTGCAGAGACGCATTAAATTCGGGATTGATCTCCAGCAAGCTGGTCGCATACTATTTGGCCCTCATCCAACAATTTTACGAGAAAGTTGGATTAGCCAGGGAAAAGATCAGGTTAAGGCAGCTCGATGAGGAAGAAAAAGCATTCTACGCCGTCGAGGCATGGGATTTAGAGGTCGAGACAAGCGTGGGGTGGATAGAGCTCGTCGCGTGCAATAACAGGGGAAGCCACGACCTAGGAGGGCATCAAAGAGTCAGCGGCCAAGAGATGGAGGTTTTAGAAGACGATGAAAGAACTTTGCCTCACGTATTCGAGCTATCCATGGGAATTGATCGAAGCATATATTGCGTATTAGAAAACGCGTTAGATTTGAGCAGCGGTAAACCTGTCTTAAGGCTGGCGCCATATCTCGCTCCAATCGAGGTGGCAATCTTACCTCTCCTCTCAAAGGATCCATTCACGTCAAAAGCCATGGAGATCCGTGAAAACTTGAAGATGAGCTTCGATGTAATATACGACGATTCGGGGAGCATAGGCAGGAGATATGTCAGATACGATGAAATCGGCGTTCCCATATGCGTAACGGTCGATCATCAAACCCTGGAAGACGACACCGTAACGGTAAGGTTCAGAGACTCAGCCCTCCAGCTGAGAGCGGATCTAAAGGAACTCAAGCTTTTCCTTGAAAATCAGCTGGGTCGCGGCTGCTAGGAAATACTTATAGCGCGCGGCAAAAAATTCTTGAAATGAGATTAAAATGACCCTTCCACGCGACAGGGAAGAGGATTTCAGAATAAACATTCTCACCCTGATACAGGATCAGGTCAGAGTGGTGCTTGAAGGATACAAGATGTTATTGGATATGTTGGAGAATTTTGTGAACGGTGCGAAGCCTCAGGTTTTGGATGAGATTTATCAGAGGATTTTGAAAAACGATGAAAACGCGAAAGAAAAAGGGAGAACTGTTGAGGCCGAGATAAGTAACGTCGGCGCTCTTCTGAGTTCTAGGGAAAACTTCGTCAGATTGACCACTACGATAGATAGGATAGCCGATACTGCCGAGGGAGCGGCTTTCAGAATTCTCAGCCTAAGCAAGATGAAGACGAAAATCGGGAAAAACATCAAGAGATTGTTTATGGAACTCGGGGAATCCGTTTTGTCTACTCTGGTCGCCATGAGGGAAGCCCTTCTCGCAACCACCCTAAACTCGTCGACGCTTTACGACAAGATAAAGGAGACGGAGCTAAACGAGAAAAAGACCGATGAGCTTTATAGGACATTAGACCTAGAACTTCTGAAGAGCGATTTGAAGATCGCCCAGCTTCTCCTCTGTAGAGAGGTAGCCGAAATGATCGAAGATATTTCAGATAACGCCGAGAGAATCGCAGACATTCTTCGAGCACTATCCGTTGCAGCATTTTAGAGCTGGAGAAATGTCGCGGCAAATTGTTAAGGCGGAATTAATACACAGCACGGTTGTGGTCTGGGACATTAACAAGGGCAGAGAGCTCTATAAAATGGGATTTTACGGCAAACCACTCGGAATCTCAAAGCCTAAATCAGCTGACTTCGATGTCCCACTAGTTCTCGACATAATCGAAGCCGTTTACCTTGTGGAAAAGGGAAAGCTTGAGATATACGAAGACGGGGAGCTTCTGCGATTAGAGGAGCTGCTCGAGCGCGCTAAATCGCGTTATGAAAAATTTGATGAGAAATATTTGGTGTACAAGGATCTCAGAGACAAGGGATTCATAGTCACGCCCGGAATAAAGTTTGGAAGCGACTTCGCGGTTTACAGGATTGGGCCGGGACTAGAGCACGCGCCGTTTATAGTTCAGGTTAAAAGCGGAGACGAGTTCATTTCAGCCTTGGAGATAGTCAGATCCGGGAGGCTGGCGACGACCGTGAGAAAATACTTTACGATAGCGATCCCCAACTTGAATCAACGTAAAGTCACGTACATATTGTTTGAATGGTGGAGAGCCTAGTTTATTTAATAATTCTCCAGAGGAACGTGCTCATTTCTCCGCGTTTAATTTTTCAGCGATCTCTTTGGCTCTCCTCGTGGCAGCCTCTACCGCTTTCATCACCGCAGTCCTCACTCCACCTTCTTCGAGGTAGAATATTCCCTCGATCGTCGTCCCGCCGGGAGTTAGAACCATTTCCTTTATCGTAGATGGATGTCTCTTAGACTCTAAAAGGAGCTTCGCCGTTCCATATACCGTGTAGGCCGCTGATTGATAGGCTAAATCTCTTGGAAGCCCCACCTTCAACCCCGCGTACGCCATGGCCTCGATGAATAGGGCGACGTAGGCTGGGCCGCTTCCGCTCAGCGCCGTTATCGCGTCCATTAGGTCTTCGTCGACTTCCATGAAGGATCCGAACTCGCCGAGTATCTCGTGAACAATTTTTAAATCTGCTTCATTTAGGTTTGGGCCTTTTACATACGCTGTGAAGCTCGCCTTAACCATTAACCCGACGTTAGGCATGATCCTCACGATCTTCGCCTCAGGAGCCAGCGCCGCGATCTTCGAGACAGGGGTTGCAGCAGCAACCGAAATCAATATTTTTTCATTAAGGAGGTCTGATGTTTCTCGAAGTACTTCTGCGATCTTATGAGGCTTTACTGCTATGAAAATCACGTCCGCGAAATCGGCTACTCGTCGGTTGTTCCTAGTTAGCTCCACTCCGAGCTTCTCGAGATCTTTTACCTGCTCGATGTTTCTTCTTGAAGCGATGACTCGATATTTTTTACTTTGCGCTAAGACCCTTGCTATTGTCGATCCTATTTGTCCGGCCCCGATTACTCCGACCTTAAGCATGTTGTAATGTTAGAATTCCCCTGATAGATAAGCCTTTAAATCAGCCCCGATTCCTTCAAAATGTTTAGGGCTTCAGCTCGGGTTGGATTATATTTATGTAGTATGGTGTATCGATGGGGCCTGATCCTCCAAGAAGATGTGATCGCGTCAATCATGATTTCCGTGGATATGCCGACATCGCTTAGCCTCTCCGGGATCCCCGCCTTTCTCATATAGCTTCTAAGAGATTTCCACCTGTAACGCTCTTCCCTCCACCAATTTTGATTACGGGTCTCGTGATAAACCGCCATTGCTAAGGCTCCTAAAGCGCATTGAATTCCGTGGCGCAGCCTTCTCTTCAAGTTCATGTCGAGATAGTGGCTGATTAAATGCTCGCTTCCGGAGGCCGGCCTAGAAGAACCCACCACCATCATGGCCACGCCGGAGTTTATCAGGGCCTCGGCTAACATTTTCACCCTTTTTTCGGCATCAAAGCCGCTGCTTAGAGCGTTAATGACCAAATTTAAGGCGCTCATGATCAGGGACTCGGCCACCATGCAGTAAGGCTCCTCTCGCTCATCTCTCCCGAGCTGCCAATCCTTTAAGGAGACAAGCTTCGCCAAGATATCTCCGAAACCCGAGGCTATCAGATCTTGAGGAGCAGAGGCGAGGATCGATGGGTCAACTATGGCCGCAACTGGAGATCTCGCTAAAACGGATTTTCTTCTTTTCTCCGTGAAAAGCGAGGCTATTGGCGAAACTATTCCGTCGTGAGATGGAGCTGTAGGAATCGAAACGAAATCGACCTTGCTTACATATGAGGCATATTTGGCTACGTCTATCACCGTTCCTCCTCCGACGGCAATCACGGTTCTCACGCCCCCTAATTCCTGAGACCTGGCTTCCGCCTCCTGAAAGGTGGGAGCCCTAACCAGCAAGCCTTTAGCCTCCAGGATCTCACAGACCGCTTTTCCAGCCACTTCGTATGTGATCTCGTCATAGAATACGGCATAGGGAGACGTTAGGCCGAATTCTTTTAGCTTTCGAAGGGATTCGTTCAGCGAGCCGAATAAGACTACTTTTAAGGTTTTATCGTGTTTAAAGCCGCATCCGCATTTCTCAGGCGAGCCTATCACTTCATCGAATTCGAGAACCCTCAAGCCTCTCAATTTCTCCGATCTTACCAACCCATAAATCCTAAGGATTATCTCAGGCTTATTGAGGAACCATCCCCGCAATACCTTTCTTGGATAATGATAAATAGCTTTAAGGAGCCTGATTAGCAAGGGAAATAGAGATGCCCAAGCGAGTAGTCATAAAAGATTCCTCAGACGTAGAGGAGCAAGAGCCGGGATAGAGCCCGGCGAAGGAGGCGGGAGAGCAGGCGCCGGAGGCCCCGCCGCGGGCGGAAA
>JAGHCZ010000023.1 GCA_021160205.1 Nitrososphaerota archaeon
GTAACTATGATTTTTAAACCGGAATTCAAGGAATCCCTAATTATATCGCGTAGTTTGCCCTCAAGTTCTGGAGCTGTGAGGTGGCAGTGAACATCCGTGAGCAATCTCATCTCCTTCTTACTGATGAGGATTTTATTAGCATTTAACTTGAGAATTTTTTTAAGATACAATAACGGGTTAATAGATATGCCCTTTAGGTATGAGGAAGTGGAGATTTCTTGGCTGGGTCACGCCGCCTTTCTCATCAAATTCGGGGAAACGCTTTATTATATCGATCCCTTCAAGATAGCGCCTAAGGGGCCTGCGGACGTAATTCTCGTTACGCACGAGCATTTTGATCACCTAAGCCTCAACGACTTGAGGAAGATAATTAAACTGGAGACGGAAATAGTTGCGCCGGAAACTTGTAAGGAGCAGCTTCGAATGCTAAGATCCGGAATAATAAAATTGATCAAGCCCGGTGAAACGGTGGAAGTGAAGAACGCGAAGGTCGAGGCGATTCCCGCCTACAACGTCAACAAATTCCGAGCCCCAGGCGCCGTTTATCACCCTAAAGAACGGGGAGGCGTCGGATACATACTAGAAGTCGGCGGGGTTAGAATTTATCACGCCGGAGATACGGACTTCGTATCGGAGATGAAGGATCTAAAGGTGGATATCGCGCTAGTTCCAGTCAGCGGGACGTTCGTGATGACGGCTGAAGAAGCAGCCGAAGCGGTCAACACCTTTAAGCCTAAGGTGGCAATCCCGATGCACTTCGGAGCGATCGTGGGAGGCAGAGCGGACGCTGAAGCGTTCAAAAAATTAGCCGAAGTAGATGTGGTGATTTTGGAGAAAGAATAGATCGCGCTCTCACATCAAAATCATTTTTATGAGACTGGACGATAAACTATCTTGAGCTCATCTGCATATCGATAGGCTTCCAGCATTTCCTCTCGCGTCGGCCTTCTCGCTACATCAGAATATCTCCTCGGATCAGCTAAGACGAGGTGCTCCGGTCTATATTGCTCCATTATATTGACTAGAACTTTCCCGCCTACGTTCTCGGAGATCCATTTCAGAATGGGCTTCGTATCGCATTCGAGATGATTCGGAAGGACCAAGTGTCTTATTATCATGTCGCCGTGCTTTGCGGCGAGCAGGTGGTTTCTCGTCACGGCTTCTCTATATCCGATTTTTCCTCGAACATTGGACAATCTTTTCGCACATTCATCGCTCCAATATTTGAAGTCTGGAAGCCAGATATCGACCAGGTCTATCAAGAGCTTCATGGACTCCATGCTCAAGTACATGTTGCTGTTCCAGAGGATCGGCGCATTAACGTCGAGATGTTTTAAGGACTCTATTATGATCCAAGTATTCGGAGTTGGGTCTCCTCCAACATAATTTATATTCGCCGCGCCGTTCAGCCTCAGCCTCTTAGCTATCAAAGCCAGCCTCTCAGAATCAACTTCAACCCCAGCGTCTTCAAGTCTTCCCTTAGGATGAGATATATCCCAATTTTGGCAGAAGACGCAGTGGAGATTACATGATACGAAGAAGATTGTCCCCGATCCCCCTTGCCCTTCGGTCCCTATGAGAGGCGCTTCCTCACCGTGATGATGGAAGAAAGAAGCGACGTAAGCTTTGTCGGTCAATCCGCATATTCCCTTCTGCCCCGCGGTTCTATCTACTCCGCATCTCCACTCGCAGAATCTACAGTTCTTCAATATCTTCCTCGCCAATTTTATCTTTACATCTAGATAAGATGGTTGAGCGGGCTTAAGCTTATCGTGGTCGACTCCGCCTCCGAACATTTGCTCAAATAACTCCTCTGCTTCTTCATGAAGCTCATCGTGAATTTTCCAGAGGTCATCTTCACCTAGGTCATCGATGTTATTAGGAGCTTTAATCGATTTGGCGATCATGAATTTAGCGGGCGTCTCATTGAGCATGACCGATCGATACCATCTCAGCCTCCTAGCTACTTCAGGATCCTTCCAAACCAACACGGCGTCGGGGCGCAAGACCTTAATCCACAAAGTTCTCCGATATTTTAAAGACGTATGCTGAATAAAAGAGTTCTCTCGTTTAATCCTTGAAGGATGGAAGCCTCACGCCTCTCTGCTTCTGATACTTGCCCGCATATGGCTTCTCAACCGGGGATGAAAGCTTTGCGAATACCACGTGAATGAATCGATCTCCAGCGTATAGCTTGACCGGAAATTCTCCTCCAATCAATTCTATCGTCAACTGTCCCTCGAAGTTTGCGTCTATTATGGTCGGCGGAATCGATAGGCCTATTCTAGCGTAGCTGCTTCTCAGATTAACGAATCCCATAAGATCTAGCGGAAGCTTGATGTATTCGACCGTGTGAAGTAAGACGTGTTCCCTCGGCTTAATTACGAAGCTTTCCCCTTTCTCAAGTTCATAAAACTCTCCTACATCATCTTCATGAACGTTGAAAATTTTCGAGAGGGGCTTCATTCTCGCGATCTGATCTCCGATCCTCAGGTCTAATCCATTTTCTCTTACGACGTCGTCTCTAAACGGCTCTATCACGAGCCTCCCGCTCTTAATGTAGTTCCATAGATCGAAATCGCTTAGGATCAACGCCGCCTCAAGAATTCGCTTCGTTTATCCGACTTTAAGAAGTTATCTCAAAATGATCGGCAGGTAAATCTAGGGGGATTACTCCAGTTACACCTCGATTATATCTAGATCTCTTGGAATATACACTTCTCCGTGAAACGCGTCTTTAAGCCTTCTTTTCAGGCTCTCCTCTCGTTCTTCCATCTCGGGGTAGAGATGAACCACTATGAGGACCTCCGGCTCAACTTCGGAGGCGATGCGTATCAGGTCCTCATCCGAGGTATGTTTGCCGAAGAGCTTCTCTTTGGGAAAAGAGCATTCATGAATTAGGACCGTGGATCCCCGGGCGAATTCTATCAATTTAGGATCACGAGGGGTGTCGCCGGAATACGTGATTGTTCGTCCATCGAGCTCAAGCTTATACGCTATTCCGCCGAAATGTTGAACCGGAGTCGAGGAGACCTTGACATCAGGGTTCAAAAGCGACGAGCCGCTGTGTTTTTCATGCACATCTATTAGATCGGGGCATCCAAGCCTCGAGAGGTACCCGAATAGCCGTTGATCCGTGA
>JAGHCZ010000129.1 GCA_021160205.1 Nitrososphaerota archaeon
AATATTACAGTACTCCAGATGATCTTCTGAAGAGAGACGACATCGACGCGGTCGTGATAACCGCCGAGAACGCAAAGCACCACGAGCTCGCGATAAAGGCAGCTGAAGCCGGCAAGCACATCTTATGCGAAAAGCCTATTGCGGTAACCGTTGAACAAGCTGATGACATGGTTAAGAAAGCGGAGAAAGCGGGAGTCAAGTTCCAGACGTGTTTCGTGATGAGATATCACTCGACGTCGATCCTGGTGAAGAACCTAATCGAGGAGGGAAGGATAGGGAAAGTCCTAGCATTAGTCGGCACAAACAAACTCAACGCCTCACTTCCTCTGCTGAGAAAATGGTTCACCGAGCCCGAGCTCTCAGGAGGAGGGGCAGTAATGGATCACACGGTCCACTTGGCCGACCTTATCCGATGGTATACGAAGAGCGAGGCGGCTGAGGTATACACGGAGATCGGGAGAAATGTGAATCCCGACATAAAAGTTGAGGATAATTTCTTGACCATGCTAAAGATGCAAAACGGCGCGATAGGCCACATCGATGGAAGCTGGTCTTATGCCGCCGGACTTTACACGTGGGGAGACGTGACTATGGAGATCTTGGGAACGGATGGCGTTATCCTGCTCGACGCCTTCAGGCAGAACGTATACTACATCGGCATGGATTCGCCGAATGATAAACTGACGTGGCATTATTATGGATGCGATCCAGATATGGAGATGGTGAAAAGCTTCGTTGACTGCATCTTAAATGACAAGGTGCCGATTGCCACGGGATTTGACGGTAGACAAGGAGTAGCTATAACGTTAGCGAGCTATGAATCCGCGAAAACAGGAAAAATTGTAAAGCCAAAGTAATCTTCCCAATTTTTGTCCAAAAAATATTTTTGTGAGATATTAGACGGAATAGGGATAGACTGCCTCTTCCGCCTCGTCGAAGATATAGATCCTATCTAACATGGGCTCTATCCAAATTTTGTCTCCTCTCCTGTACTTCCGGACCGCCGCAACTTTAACGAACATCTCAACCCCGCTGGCGTCGATCTTCAAGATATTTTCGGAGCCTATGGGCTCCACGGTGTCTACCACGGCCTCTATACCCGGTGGAGAATCTCTGACGTTTATCACGGATGGCCTGATTCCGAGTATCACTTTTTGCCCGATCTTACTAGATAACAACGTGGAGAGCCTGGTCACATCCAATTCGAATCCTTGCGAAGCCAGCAGCAGTTTTCCTTGGCGTTCTTCTAGCTTGCAGGGAATCACGTTCAAGGGAAGCGAACTGACGTACCTCGCTACGAACAAGTTTTTCGGCTTCTCGAAAACCTCTTTGGGGCCAGCTATTTGGAGCAGTTCGCCCTTGTTCACCAGAGCTACTCTATCTGAGATCGTCGCCGCATCCAGTATGCTGAACGTCGCCATGATCGCCGTCTGCTCCAGCCGCCTTTGAATCTTTTTTATCTCCACCCTGGCATATACCCTGAGCTTAGCGTCTAAGTGCCCTAACGGCTCGTCCAACAGCAGTATCTTCGATCGCTTAACCAGGGCTCGTCCAAGCGCAGTTCTCTGCCTCTCTCCCCCGCTCAATTGCGCCGGCTTCCTGTCCAAGAGATGATCTATTCTAAGCAGTTCAGCCGTATCGCGGACCCTGCTCCTTATTTCTTCCTCGCTCAAGCCGAGTTTTCGAAGGGGGAATGCGAGGTTTTCATAGACGGTCATGTGGGGATATAGGGCTAGGGTTTCGAACATCATAGAGACATCTCTTTCTAACGGCGGAAGATCGTTGACGAGCTTTCCATCTATGTAGATATTTCCCTGATCGGGTTTCTCTAATCCGGCTATTAGTCTAAGAATCGTGCTCTTACCTGATCCCGGGGGTCCTAGAAGGCTCAGGAACTCTTTTTCATTAACTCTCAAAGTGAGGTCTTTTATAGCGACGTGCTTTCCATAGCGCTTAACAACGTTTTCAAGATATATTTCAGGCATCAATCAACACCTACATTATTGCCTTTTCAGTTTTTCCATCAAATAAGTGAAACTTTTTAAGCTCTACGCACACTTCGTCGCCAACGTCTACGTCAAAGATCTGCGGGACTATGACCTTGACTATCTGATCATCAACCCGTATATCCATTGAAAACCGGTCTTCTAGGAATTCCACGATCTCAATTTTCCCCTTTAGATGGTCTTCTCGCGGGCATTTCTTGTGGATTAAAATAGATTCCGGCCTGAACCCCAAGATCAAGTCATCAGAGGTAGCTCTCTCCTCAATTATTCCACGATACTCGGAGACATCTAAGACGAAGTTGTCGGTTTTCACCACGCCTTTCTTCAGATCGTAAGTCACGTGGAGAAAGTTCATCGGCGGACTTCCAAGGAACCCGGCGACAAACAGGTTTCTAGGCGAGTTGTATAGGTTTTCGGGCGTGTCGTATTGCTGTAGGACGCCGAGGTTCATCACGGCTATTCTATCGGCCATCATCATGGCCTCGGATTGATCATGGGTGACGTAGACGGTCGTCTGATTGAGCTCTTCGTGAAGCCTCTTTAATTCAGCAATCATCGAGAGCTTCATTTCCGTATCGAGGTTTGTGAGCGCTTCATCCAATAAAAGGACCTTTGGATGCCTGACAAACGCCCTACCGAGGGCGACCCTCTGCTTCTCTCCTATATTCAGATCTGATGCGACCAAATCCAAGAC
>JAGHCZ010000151.1 GCA_021160205.1 Nitrososphaerota archaeon
AGGTAAAAGAAGCCCGCTGCTCGATGAAAACCTCAGGAAAGTCTCTAAAGACGGCAGATCCCTGAGATCTAGGTGGCTTGATCCAAGGAACATAAAGCCGGGAGATAAAATAATAATCTCGGGAGCAATAGGCGAACACGCCTTAGCCGTAATGATGGCTAGAGAAGAACTTGGATTCGAAGCTCCCAAAATAAGATCGGATGCAGCTCCGCTAAATGATTTAATCGCTAAGGCGCTTGAAGTAGGCGGAATCATCGCCGCCAAGGATCCGACGAGGGGAGGGATAGCGTCTCTTTTAAACGAGTGGAGCGAAGCGACGGGGATTGGAATACTGATCGACGAGGAAAAAATCCCGATAAGCGGAGGCGTGCGAGCTGCATCGGAAATTCTCGGAATTGATCCATTGGAGTTGGCGAATGAGGGGAAGATCGCCGCGGTGGTTGCACCTGAATACGCTGAAGATGTTCTAGAATGCATGCGAGGGCATAAACTCGGCAAAGACTCTGAGATCGTTGGGGAGTTCACTGAGGAATACGACGGCGTGGTGGTTAAGACCGAAATCGGCGGGCTTAGATACTTGCCGATGCCCTTGGGGGATCCTGTGCCGAGAATATGCTAGTCTACCTTTTTCGGTTAAAACCCTCAAAAATCTCAACCAAGAACTTAGTCAGCTCCTCTGCAGCCTGCTTTACCTCGCTACTCAATCCTATTCCGACCTCTACTCGCCGCGGCTGAACCCCGATGACGTAAATGGGCGCCTCTATTTTCAGAATATTTACGATCGTTTTCAGGGGAATGCGATGCGTATACCCGTAGGAGTCCTCGACCGCCTCCAAAGTGAACACTTTAATGGATCCCGGGTTCTCGGAGAAATCCACGGCATCTACAAAAAATACTGCAGCCACTTCATCTCTCTTGATCAAATCTAACGCGGCTCCAATTCTATCCTCAGCTACGATCACCTTGACGGATAAGATGCCGCGGAGGAAAATCTTCAGCTTTGAAGCAATGTATGCTCCTACGCCGTCGTCGCCCCTCAAGATGCTTCCAAGACCTACGATGAAGATCTTTCCCGAATCGGAGAACTCCTCGACTAGTTTCCTGATCTCAGCCCTCCAACTCGACGAACTCATCCGCCGAAGTAGAGTTAAGCATTTTTATAAATAGAGGTACTGCTTCCCGAGAGGAGCAGGTTGAAAAAGAAGATCGTGGTAATCGGTATAGGGAACCCGTTAGTCGAGGAAGATAGCTTGGGGCTGAAGGTCATAGATGAGCTCGAAAAGCGCGATCTCCCCGAGGAAGTCGAGCTCCACAAGATACACCTCGACAGCCTTAAGCTCATAGAGATGCTTAGGAAAGCGAGTGACGCCGTAATAGTTGACGTATTCAAGTCAAGGGATGAAGCGGGAAAGATCTATACCATGACCCTTGATGAACTCGAAGAACGCGTCGAGGAATTAAAGCCGCTTTCCTCCCATCAATTGAGCGTGGTGGAGGCTCTAAAGCTCTTAGAAGATGTTTATGAAAGCGAACGCCCCGAAAGGATCTTCTTCATCGGGATAAACGTGGGAAAAGCTGGCAGAGAGCCGGAGGCGTTAAAAGCTGTTGAGAAAAATATTCCAAAGCTCATAGAGCGTGTATGCGCTGAAATCTGGAGAATTATGCGGTCAAAATCTGCTTTGTAAAACTTAAATCCAGCCTACGCAGCTTCATCAAGCGAAAATTGTTCCTAGGATCCATTTATAAGGGGACAGCTGACAGCCTCAGAAAGCTCTTCGACGAGGTTCGGAGGATGGGCTATGAAGTGATCGGCCCGAAAGTCGAGAACGAGGCGATCAGATTGGAGAAACTTTCCTCATTCGAGGAAATTCCATATAATTATGGAGATCACCAAGCGCCGGGATACTATAGACTTACAGAAAACGGCTCGCAATTTCGGAATGGCCCGGATTCTCCAAAACGCTATCTTTATCCTCCTGAACTAACGCTCTTCACGATCAAGCCCGATTGGAGCATCGAGTACCCAGCCTACGATGCTCGGAAAATCGCCTTTTTCGGCATTAAATCATGTGATTTAGCGGCCTTAAAGGTAATGGATGAAGTGCAGGGATCCCTCGGCGATCAATATTACCTCAGCATGAGAGAAAAGCTGCTTATAGTGGTTGAGAATTGCACGGACCCAGGAGAAAACTGCTTCTGCGCCACCATGGGCACGGGGCCGGCTGCAACGGCGGGATTCGATGTAGCGTACACCAGGCTTGGTGAGGATCTGATCTTGTTTCAGCCTGGAAGCGATTTAGGCGTTGAGCTGCTCGGCGAGCTCGACTTGGAGCCTGCGGGCGGAGAGATCGTAGATGAGCTTAGGAGAGTCATGGCCGAGGCGTTTAAAAAGGCCAGAGCAGAGTTCACGGTGGAAAACCTTCCGGAAATCTTGGAGGACAATATCGAATCAGATGTATATAAGGAGATAGCGGAGAAATGCTTTGGATGCGCTAACTGCAACATGGTTTGCCCGACCTGCTTCTGCTTCGACATAGTTGATGAACCTGAGCTAGATGGCTCGGCCAAGAGAATCCGGGTCTGGGATGGATGCCACAGCTACAGCTACGCTCAGGTCGCTGGAGGACACTTTAGAAAAAGCCTTTCAGCGAGGTATAGGCACTGGGTTCTTCACAAGTTCGTCTACTGGCTCAGGCAGTTTGGAACATTTGGATGCGTGGGATGCGGGAGGTGCATTACTTGGTGCCCAGCCGGAATAGACCTCAGAAAGGTGATATCAGACGTAGTTAAGGAGGCGGAGGAAAAATGCAAAAGGTGATTAGAACTCCACTAGAGCCAACCCCGGCGAAGATAACCAAGATCATCCCAGAAACGCCGGATACGAAGACCTTCTATTTTGAGGTCGAGAAAAGATTCCCCGAAAAGCCGAAGCCGGGCCAGTTCACAGAAATCTACATTCCGGGAGTCGGAGAGGCGCCGGTCTCGATTTGCGGATGCGACGATGGTGAAGTAATCGCTCAAACCGTCAGATCGGTCGGAGCCCTCACGGAATACTTGTTTAAACTCGAAGAAGGCGCCAGAATCGGAATAAGGGGGCCGTACGGGAAGGGATGGCCTCTGGAAAGGCTCGAAGGCAGGGATATCCTCATAGTCGCCGGAGGGATTGGGCTCGCCCCTCTCAGGGGAGTGATTAAGGAGATCGAGAAAAACAGAGAAAAGTTTGGAAAGCTGACGATACTCTATGGCGCGAGGACCCCCGATCTTCTTCTCTACAAATACGAATTCGAGGAATATCGATCCATCCCCAACTCGGAGTTTCTTCTAACCGTTGATCACGGCGACGAGAAGTGGAAAGGCCACGTGGGCGTGGTGACCCAGCTGATTCCGAAGGCTAGAATTGAGCCCGAAAGAACAACAGCACTCGTCTGCGGGCCGGAGATAATGATGAGATTCACGGTCAAGGCGTTGGGAGAAGCGGGATTCAAAGATAACCAGATATACTTATCTCTCGAGAGGAGGATGAAATGTGGAGTCGGGTTATGCGGCCACTGCCAAGTCGGCCCCTACTTCGTATGCAGGCATGGACCCGTATTCCCGTATTGGTTGATTAAGAAGTATTTCTGGGTGAGCGAGATATGAGCAAAGAAAGTAGTAAGGTTAGATTAGCGGTCTTCAAGCTGACATCTTGTAGCGGATGCCAGCAGCAGCTCATCGACCTCGGGGAAAACCTCATAGCGTTAACAGATAAAGTGGAGATCGCCTATTTCCTAGAAGCCAGCAGCAAAACCGATCCAGGCCCATATGACGTAGCCTTGATCGAGGGCTCGGTTTCTACGCCTCACGAAGCCGAGCTGGTTAAGCAGATCAGGGAAAAATCGAGGATAGTCGTGGCGGTTGGATCATGCGCGACCTACGGCGGAATACAGTCCCTCAGGAATTGGCTGAACCTAGAGAAAGTTAAGAAAAATGTTTACTCAAACCCCGATTGGATCAAAGCCCTCGAGAAATCCAGCTCAGTTTCAGAGTACGTTGACGTAGATTACGAGGTGAGCGGATGCCCGGCGAACAAATTCCAGCTTTTCAGCCTATTGAAACAACTTATTATAGGTAAGAGACCGTACCACAGAGAAGAAAGCCTATGTCAAGAATGCAAAAGAAAAGGAAACGTCTGCGTAGCGGTCGCCAAGGGAATTCCATGCCTAGGCCCAGTTGTCAAGGAAGGATGCGGAGCCCTTTGCCCAAGCTACGGACGCGGATGCTATGGATGCTTTGGGCCCATGGTCGACCCGAAGCCCGATGCTCTTTCCAAGAGATTTGAGGAATTAGAGCTATCTAAGGAGGAGATAATTTTAAAATTCAAGGGAATTACCGGGTGGTCTGATTCGTTCAGGAGGTTCCTTGAGAATTATGAGCGACAGTAATCGAGAATTTGAGATAAGGGTTCAACATCTGGCGAGGGTTGAAGGCGAAGGAGGAGTATGGGTA
>JAGHCZ010000075.1 GCA_021160205.1 Nitrososphaerota archaeon
ATCTTGATAGGTATGCTGTGGCCGTAGAGGGCTCTGATCTTCCCGTTTCTTATCTCGAATCTCCGCCTCTCGCTTCCCTCCACGATTTCTCGAATTAGAGACTTATCCGCTTGGGGGAATCTTTTCCTGATCTTTTGTAGTAGCTGGTTTAAATCGACGAATCCGCGTTCATCCATTTTCAGGTCCTTGGGGTGATGTCTGAGTAGGTAGCTCATGTACTTGCTTATCCTGGTTTTTAATTCCTCTTTCATCATATCCCTCGTTAGATGGGCCATTTCTCCATGCGATAAGCCATGTCCCAGAACATGTATTCGTATTTGCTCGCTGTAATGAATATTCTCTCCAGCTTTTCGCGGCTTTCTTGGGCGGCCATCTCGTTGACAAATGCTTTCAACTCGTTGACCAAATCTAGGTACTCTTTTGTGGTGTATACTTTTGCCCATTCCACGTAGATCTCGTTTCGATTGCGTTCCAGTTTGTCTTTGTGTTTTGACGCTATTTCGGCGTAGCTCCAGAAACACGGCAACACCGCTACGAGTCCTTCTAATGGCGAGCCTAGGGCGCACGTTGTCAGCAGGAAGTTCATGTAGGCGGTGTTTGTGGGCGATGGATCAACCCTTACAACGTCTTCAAGCCTCATTCCGAGTTTATCGAGGAGCCTCTCGTAATTAGCCATCTCCGTGGTCGCCTCTGTGTACGCTAGTTCAAGCGTCTTGCGGGCCAATGGATACTCCGCCTTGGAGGCTATGAGGCTGAAGCACTTATACATCGTGACCAAATAGTTGTAGTCCTGAATCACATAATACCTGAACTTCTCGGAGGGTAGCGCTCCCGAGTAGAGCTCCACCACGAAAGGATGTTTGAGGATCGCCCTCCATATATGGTTCGCTGAATGCCTCAGCTTCTCGGCAAGTCCAGCCATACTTCAATTTGTTTTTATGCGAATATATCACGTTATCTTTACGACAAAAATGCTTCATATCTCTTCGATTTCGCTCCAACTCTCGCGGTCTTCTACATAGTGTTATCTAATTCTCCCTTTAACCTTCATCGACAAGAAGTTGATTCGTTTTACTGCTGCATTTGATACCGGAATCTGTCGATCTCGATGTCGCCGCTAAACACCCTCATTAAGAGATAGAGATATTTCGTTGTGTAAAATTTTTCCCGCCTCGGCTCCCTTCTTCTCAAATCTCCTCTCGCTCTCACGTCGATTTCAACTGCTCCCTTTTCGCTGAGAAGTTTTTCCGCGTCTGCTAGCGCGCTTTGAAGCTCTCCGACCTCGTCGAATTGGAGACCTCTGAGGCTCCATAGGCCCATGAGGGTGTCTTTTAGCTCGCTTTCCCAAGCCGATCCATATGAGAGGAGAAGCGCCTTGAGCACGTCGACCGCCGCTTTACTCACGATATCTTTTACGTGCCTCCCGACAAGATCCAGAATGAATTTTTCGGCATCCTCGCTCAGCCGCATTCACCAGATATTATATCTTCTACAGGAATTTCAATTTTCGGTGATATTCGGGTTCCCGCTGCATCGGATTTGATAAATCTTTGTTCCGAGCGGTAAACGAGCGGGTTAGGATATTTAAGCTCTCCCCTACATGGGAGTTTATAGGATAGGAGAGAGGCGCATGGAGATGCTGGAAGAAACCTCTGCAGGCGCAGTTCTATTCTACCTTAACAGGCTCATCGAATATCTTTTACTCCACTACGAAGCTGGTCACTGGGATTTCCCGAAGGGCGCGATCGAGCCCGGAGAAACCGAGATCGACACGGTTAAGCGGGAGGTGTGGGAGGAGACTGGGATAAGGAACATAGAGATGGTGCCGGGATTTAGGAAGATCATCCGATACTTTTATCGCAAATCGAGGCACCTCGTCAGGAAAACCGTCATCTTCTATTTGGCGAGAGCACCGACCAAAGATGTCACCCTCTCTTACGAGCACGTAGGTTATATCTGGCTAGACTACGAGAACGCCATGAGAAAGCTTACCTTCAAGACCGCGAGAGACACGCTTCGAGAAGCACACCAATTCTTACTCGAGAACTACCTTCCATCCCACCAGTCAAGGCTCCAAGACCACGTGGTGAAAGGGGATGAATAAGCTCGCTTCCACCGCGTTTATCTTCATCTTAGCTTTGAGTATGATCGCAGTGCAGTCGCTAGTATCTGCTCAGGCGGAAGCAACATTGGTCGTGAAGGTGGTGACGCCGCGGGGGGAACCGCTGAAAAATTTTGAGGTACACCTGGTCAAGGGCGCGGAGACGCGGAGGTTCGTGACGAACTCGACTGGATATGCAGACTTTAAGCATCTACCGCCTGGAGAGTACCGTGTAGAAGTGAAGCTCGGGAACATCACCCTAGCGGGAGAAACCGTTAAAGTCCCCGATCAACGCGAAATAACCTTAACGGCGCTCATAGCCTCAGTTAAGCTGAAGCTATTAAACTCCGATGAAAAGCCCGTTAAAGGACTTGTAGTGAGCCTGCGAAGCGAAACAGGATCGTATAACTCGACCGCCGAATCCGATGAAAAGGGGTATGCATCGTTTAGCCAGGTTCCATATAGCGAGCTTGAACAAGTTGGAGACTACGTCCTCGAAGTACGCAAAAACTCGCTCACCCTTTATCGGGAAGACCTCAAGATCAACGATCCGGAAATCTCGAAAAACATCGTTCTCCCATTAATCGATGTGAATTTAACGATAACTAACTTAGAAGGTGAGCCGGTTCCAAAAATTACTGTGAAGCTAAGTTCCGAGGCATATACGGAGCGTAAAACATCCCTGAACGGAACGGTTTCATTCGAAAGCATCCCCTCCTCTGAAGTGGAAGGCGTAGGAGCGTATAGAATAAACGTGACCATGAGAACCGCTGCGGGAGACCTGTCAATTCACAGCGAGAAGAGGGCCTTCAAGTCGAGTCAATCGCTGTCGATAGTCGCGGATTTAGCGAGGCTTCGAGTTGAGCTGATAGACGACGAGGGGAAGCCCATTAAGGGCGCTAAGATCATATTAAGCAGCGACTTATCGAAGAATTTCACCTCAGCGGAAACCAACAGCAAGGGAGTCGCCGAATTCAGGAACATACCCCTGAGCTTCGGAGAAATCAAGGCTGGAAAATACGCGGTAAAGGCGTTTAGAGCTGGAAAGCTTATAGGAGAAACCGAATGCGAAGTATCGGATCCCGTGGAGACGGTTAAGTTAATCGCGGAGAGGAAGAGCGTCGCTATCAAGATCACGGATTTCCGTGGAAGACCCTTGGCCAACTACGCGATCAAGCTGATCGACGAAAAGAGCGGAGAAGAATTCGAAGCGCAAACAAATGATAAGGGCGAAGCCGCGTTCAAGCTCTTCTACGGAGCGTACGATATGCAAATCTTGAAGGATGAAGAGCTGGTATATTCGGAGCCGGTGCAAATTAAAGAAGAAACTCTGGACATAAGCTTGAAAAGCGTCAACTTCCCGTTCACGATAATAGTTCTAGACGCATTCGAGAACCCCGTGAAATCCGCGTCGGTAAAAATCTTAATGGAAAACAAGACCCTACTCGAATCCAAGTTAAACGGGGAACCTCTAAGCATAGAGCTTCCGCGCCCAGCCCACCTCTACTGCGACGTATACGCACCTAGCGGCGAGCTTATTCAAAGGACCAGCTTTTACAGCTCCGGCCCCGGAGTCAAAGAAGTCAAGCTCGGGGACTTCGTCGACTTCAACGGACTCGTGCCTATAGAAAACTTCGCCGCGATCATAGCCGCGGGAATAGCCGCTCTGAGTATAATCGCCTTTTTCGCCATACTGTACAGCCGAGCGAGGGCAAAAGGCTAATAACCTAGCTACCGGACTCAGTATTGAGCGTCGTTGGCGCAGCGTGGCGCGGGCCCCGAAAAGGAGCCCAAATGGACGTTAAGCAGAAACCCTACGCAAATCTGCAATCCGCAATGTAGATATTTTAGATGTGGAAGAAAGCTGCTGAACTATAAGCGTAACCCCCCTTGGTGCAATTGGGTCGGAGCCCCCTGCATCGGATACAAGTGCCCTTATGCCTACTGCGTGCAGATGAAGCTCCTGCCGGACGGGCGATGCGCCCTCTTCGTCAAGAGGAAGACGGAGGAGACGGAGCAGCTTGAGGCGGGATTCAAGATCGGCGCGCCTGAGAAAGTGAGGAAAAAGCTCGACAAGCTTGGGATTTAGGACCTCGCAACTAAGTAGCCTGAGAGGACTATCAAGGCTCCGCCGATTATCGCCAGGCCGCCCATAACTTGATCTAGGAATATCAGTCCGAAGATAGCGGCGCTGAGGGGCTCGAGATAGGTGAAAACAACGGCCTCCTGGGCTTTAATCAGCCCCAACCCGTAAAAGTACAGGGTGACCGCTAGACTCGTGTTTACCCCGCCTAGGATCAGGAGGAGAATCCACGACGCGGGCTCGAGGCTCGGGATGTTGGACAAGAGAACGGGCGTTAGAAATAGGGCCGCGAAAAAGTAGGAGTAGAAGGCGATCGTCAGGCTCGAGAAGCCTCCGCGAAGCTTTTTCGAGACCAAGATAAGGCCAGCATAGCTTAATCCAGCTAGAAGCCCGTAAACCACCCCAAGGAGATTCGAAATAGAGCCCTCGACGATTCCGCCGTAGGAGATTAGAAGCACTCCTAAGAAGGAAAGAGCCAAAGCGAGCACGGTTAATTTCTCGAGGCGCTCTTTGAGCAGAGCCGGCGCGAGTGCGGCGGTGAATATCGGGGCCAGGTAGTTGAGGAGGACCGCGTCGGCGATCGGGATGAGCTTCATGGAGGCGAAGAGAAAGACCCAGCCGAGGCAGAGAAGAAGCCCGTTCAACATCACGAGCTTTAAGCGCCTTGCAGCGGCGAGAAACTCACCTCTCCGAAGGGAGAAAATGAAGGGGGCAAGGAACAGCGAGGCGAAGAAAACCCTGAAAAACGCGATAACAGAGGCGTTCAACGGGATCAAGTTCACGATGACCCCGTTTGAGCCCCAAACAACGGCGGCGGTAGCGGCGGCCAAGCATCCGGCGGCCTTCTCGGGAAGCCTCAGACTCCTCGACGGCATTTTAGCTGATCTTAATTGATTTGCCTTACAGTTTAAATAGACTCCTCCCTTTTTGCTCGTAAGGCAGGGATCTTGGAGCTGGGGATGAGATGAGCAAGCAGCTTGTCGAGAAGCGTTGGGATCCAAAGCTCGAACTCGAGGTTTACGAACTCTGGTAAAAGGAGAAGATCTATGATTTCAATCCCAGAAGCCGGAAACCCATCTTCGTGGTGGACACTCCGCCGCCCTATCCATCTGGAAGGCCGTGGCATATAGGAGCCGCAGCCCACTACTCTCAGATAGATATGATAGCTAGAACTGCGAGAATGATGGGTTATGAAGTCTATTTCCCCATAGGCATAGATAGGAACGGGCTTCCGGTGGAGATTTATACCGAGAAGACCCGCGGAGTCTCGATCAGAAGCGTTTCCAGGGAGAAATTCCTAGAATTATGCAGAGAAACCCTCGACGAGCTAGAAAAGGAAATGATCCAACTCATGAAGAGGATGGGGTTAAGCGGGGACTTCGAGAACTGCTATCGAACGGACTCCGAGGAGTATAGGAGCCTAACTCAGGCGACCTTCATAGAGCTGTGGAACAGGGGGCTCATCTACTCCGCTACGAGGCCGAATAACTACTGCTGGGAATGCGGGACAACCATCGCCGATGCGGAGATAGAGTATGAGGAAAGACCTGCCAAGCTCGTTTACATAAAATTCAGGCTCAAAGAAAATGGAGGAGACCTCGTCATCGCGACGACCAGGCCGGAGCTCCTCGCCGCATGTCAAGCGGTGATCGTCAATCCCGAAGACGAGAGATATGCGCATCTCCACGGAAAACACGTGATAGTCCCGATATACGAGCGAGAGGTCGAGATAATCCCTCATCCAGCCGCTAAACCCGAATTTGGAACCGGCGCGGTAATGATCTGCAGCTACGGAGACTACACCGATGTCCTATTGTTCCGAGAACTGGGGCTGAAGGAGATCGTCGCGATAAACACGAACGGCAAGATGACCGAGGCAGCTGGAAAGTACGCCGGAATGAGCATCGAAGAAGCGAGGAAGGCGATAACCGAGGATTTGATGGCGATGGGACTTGTAGTGAAGATGGAGGACATAATGCATCGAACCCCGATCTGCGAAAGAAGCAAAACCCCGATCGAGATCATTCCCATGCAAGACTACTACCTGAAGC
>JAGHCZ010000106.1 GCA_021160205.1 Nitrososphaerota archaeon
ATATCCCGACTGAGAACGTTAGGTTCAGATCTGAGAAGATAGTTTTTCAGGCTAGACCTCCGTTGAGCGTGGAGGAGACGGGAGGAGGGATACCGCTTGAATGGCCCGAAATGTCGAAAAGCTATGAGGGCTTTAAGCTGGAAGTGCGTGAGGGAAGAGTTCTCCAAGGCGAAGTAATAGGAATTCTCGGGCCGAATGGAATAGGGAAAACTACCTTCATCAAGCTTCTCGCGGGAATCGAGGAGAGCGACGAGGAGTATAAGCTCGAATTTAAGTCCGTGAGCTATAAGCCTCAATATCCTGAGCCGAGGGACATCTTGGTGGAGAAAGCGCTGAGAGACGCCGCTGGAAGCAAGTTCGATTCAGAGCTTTATTGGGGTGAATTGATTAAGCCCCTTGGACTTGAAAGATTATTTGATAGAAATATGAGCGAGCTCAGCGGTGGTGAGCTTCAAAAAGCCTCGATAGCCGAAGCCCTCTCACGCGACGCGGAGATCTATTTGTTAGATGAGCCGAGCGCGTATCTCGACGTTGAGGAGCGATACCTGATAGCGAAAGTACTTAAGAGGATCACTAAAGATAAAATGGCGTATACCTTTCTGGTGGATCACGATCTCATGGTTTTGGACTTCGCGTCCTCGAGGCTCATGGTATTCACGGGAGACCCGGGTAAACACGGCGTCGCGAACCCGCCGACCGATCTCCGAAGCGGGTTCAACGCATTCCTAAAAGAAGTCGGAATAACCTTCAGGAGAGACCCCGATACGAAGAGGCCGAGGGCCAATAAGCCTGGATCACAGCTCGACAAACTCCAGAAAGAAGCAGGCGAATACTATTATCTAGCGGCCTAATCCTCAGGAAAATGCGTCAATAAAGTCTGAGAGAAATCCGGAAAGAGAACCATAATATTTTCACGGATCTTTTAGTTCGCGGAGCTTGTCCGAGAGCTGTAAAACATCTGTTATGAAGATGTCGGGGTCGCCTTCGCGCTTCTTAGAAACTAACGCCGTTTTCATCCCGAGCTCCTTCGCGGGTCTCACCTCTACTCGCCATCGATCACCGACGTAGAGAACTTCTTCAGGTCTCAGATTAAGCTGGTTCAATATTTTCAGATAGCCGTCGGGCATCGGCTTCGGCTCGGCGTCATCGGAGGTTACCACGATGTCGAAGAAATCTGGATTGAGGCCAAGAGCGCTTAAGACTGACTTGGCCAACTCTCGGCCCGAGTTTGTATGACATCCTATTTTGAGGCCTGCGCTTCGAAGTTTTTCCAGCATTTTCTTTAGCTCCGGCCTCGGATGAATCGCCTGACTTGGATCGAGCTTCTTAGCCAATACTTCATAGAATTCTCTTCGATCTATGCCGATGTCCCTCAAGCCGAGGCTTATGCTGCCGATCCTCGATCTGATGGATTGATAGAGTTCCCGCGCCTCCTTTGGTGAAATTGATAGGAAATCGGAGATCACATCGCACATAGCGTCAACCAGCTGTTCAACGTATTCCCTAGATCGATAAAGCGTTCCATCGATATCGAAGATCACGGCCTTAATCTTCAACTTGAATCATTATTTAAGAAGGAGATTCTTAAGTAATTCTCTCAAAATATCGAACAATCTAGGGTGGTATGTAGGGTATAACTTATCAAAAACCGAATACAAAACATTTCAGTGATCGCCGATGACTGCCGAGGCGGCCGTCGTCAGCGCAATGGATCCCATTATGAGGGCGATCGTGACCATCAGCGTCCTCATCTTCTTCGCTAAAGT
Source organism: Nitrososphaerota archaeon (assembly GCA_021160205.1). Next base: position 1,767 of record JAGHCZ010000106.1, read on the forward strand.
CCTAGCCAGCGTTTTCTCCAACATGAAACTTCCGGAAGTATTGGGCGAGCTCCTAGCCGGAGTAATCTTCGGGCCCTACGCGCTCGGCGCTGGAATAATAATCTTCGGCGAGCCGTTGGTGGTATTGAATGAATACGTTGATGCCTTCGCCGAGATAGTAGCCATAATGATCTTGTTTTCGATGGGGCTTGAGATGGGGTTAACGAGCTTGAAAGAAAGCGGGGCGTGGGCTGCGCTTATAGCTGCTTTGGGAGATCTAACAGCATTTATAATCACTTATGAAATATATATTTACCTAGGATTCTCGCAGGCCGCATCTCTCTTCATCGCGGCCATCATGGTGGCGACGAGCCTCGCAATCAGCGCAAGAGTATTAGAAGACCTCGATATGTTAAAAACAGATGAAGGAACCCTATTGATCAACGCCGTGGCGATCGACGACATCCTCGGAGTCGCTCTTCTCGCGGTCGTTACATCGATAGTCTCTCATGGAAGCATAGGGGCCTTCGACGTAATCAGGACGATCGCTATCTTCTTCATCCTTTGGTTCACCATGGTGGCCATCGGCGCATTCGTTCTGCCGAGGATGATCGAGAGGTTCATGATGCTCGAAGCCGAAGGAGCCGTGGAAGCCGCCTCGATCGCGTCCGCGTTCATCCTCGCCGCCCTAGCCGGAAGCATCGGTCTATCGCCGATAGTTGGTTCCTATGCCGCTGGAATGGCGGTTGCGGAGTCGAAGGCGCTTCCCCACATCAAGGACTTTATACGGCACATTAACACGATCTTCAGCCCGATCTTCTTCACGGTCGTCGGAGCGAAAATGAACATTGGATTGATAACGGATCAAGTCATCGTGGGAATCTTGCTAATGACCGCGATAGCGGTGTCGACGAAGTTCGTTGGATGCTTCACGGGAGCGTTAGCTAAGGTTAGAGACGGCTTGGGGGCGATCAGGATAGGGGTAGGCATGATCCCCAGAGGAGAGCTGGGGTTAATCATCGCGAGCCTCGCCTTAAGTAAGGGCGTCGTAGCTGAATCAGTTTACGTACAGACGGTCTCCATGGTGATCCTGACATCAATAATCGCGCCAATAATCCTCTCAAAGCTATACCGAGTCCCTAAGAAGGGCGCTGAGCGGGCTCGAGAACCCGGCGCTCCACCCCCGCCTAAGCCGGGGCCGGAAAGCGGGGTGGAAGTAAGTTAATATTTTAGGTGGCTTGCTGTGCTTTAGCGAAAATGGCCTGGTATCATCTTCTCTTAGATCTGTATGGGTGCGATGTCCGCAACCTTAATGACGAGTCTCTTCTACAGGAGGCATTCCGAGATCTATCAAAGATCTTGGACATGCACGTGATCGCGGGCCCACTCATAGTGCGATACGTCGGGAAGAAAGATAGCCCAAGTGGAGAAGGACTTTCGGGGTTCATGATCGTCGCCGAGAGCCATGTCTCGATCCACACGGATATCAGGACCGGATACGCTTCGATCGATGTTTACTCTTGCAAGGAATTCGATGCTGATCAAGTTGAGGAATACTTGAGAGGGATCTTTAAGCCGAAGAAGCTGGAGAAGAGGTTCATCTTGCGTGGGCCGGCGGCAGAGGCTTGGACGAGGACGCAGGCGCCTGAATGATTAAACCTTTTACGTTATTGACTTCTATTCTTTTCGGAAAATATGCGTGCTGCAAAATTTAAGATCAGGTGTCCAATTTGCGGGAAGCTTTTTGAGAGCTACGAAGACTACGCATCTCACATATTTTCGGAGCACCCAGATTCGCTTCGAGCTAGATTCAAAGCCGAAATAATCAGGGAGTAAATATATTCGAGAACGATTATCTTTACCGTGGAGAAGAAGGAGTTATGGATAGAAAGAAGGATGAGGAAACGATCCTGCTCTCCGGTCAGAAGGTTTACAAAGACGATAAGAGAGTAGAGGTATGCGGAATCTTAGATGAAGTCTCCTGCTACATCGGCGTCGTGAAATCGTTCCTAGAAAGAGACGACGAAGTCTCCAAAACACTAACTAAGATCCAAGAACAGCTGTTCGCTTTAGGATCTCAGATATCGGCTCTGGGCTCCAATAAGAAAACGCCGACCATCACGAAAGAAGACTTGAAATTCCTCGAAGAAATAAATCAAAAATACGGAAAAAACATCCCAAAATTAACTTCCTTCATTTATCCCGGAGGATGCAAAGCCGCCGCCTTTCTCCACCTCGCCCGGGCGGCCGCGAGGACGGGCGAGCGAGCTATCGTCGCGCTTTCGAGGAGATTTATCGTAGATCCGTTAGTCTTAGCCTATGTAAATAAGCTGTCGTCCGCGCTCTTCACTTTGGCCAGATATGTTAACCTCAGGGAGGGATCGGGCGAGGAGAAATGGATAAGATCTTAAGCAAGATTGTGGTAGAATCGATGGAGGAAAGACCAAGGTGAGCGAAGAGCTGAAGGAGTACTCGAAGCTGCTGGAAAGAGTTTTAGCGAGGTTTCCGGAGCTGAGCCGGGAACAGTTGGAGGCGATGGTCGAAGCCAAAATGAGCGAATCTAAGCTCTTGAACAAGGTTGGAGCCCTGCTTTTGGTCGCAGAAGAGCTCGGGGCATTCAAAGAGGAGCCTGCTGAAAAAGCGGAGCTGCCTTCTTCGCGGAGATACACTAAGATCGAGAAGCTCGTCCCCGGGCTGCGGGATATTTCAGTCAGAGGCTTGATCTACGCTATTTCAAAGCCGATCGATGTCAAAGATCACAGGATACTTCGAATGAAGATTGGAGATGATAGCGGCGGAATAACCGTAACTCTCTGGGATGAGAAAGTCGAGGAAGCAGTCGAGGCGGAGCTGGAGCTGGGAGACCAAGTTGCGATCCTCCACGCATATACTCGGGAAAGAATCGAGACCGGGACCCCGGAGCTTCACGTCGGGAGAAACGGCTTGATCACGAAGCTCGAGCGAGAGCCGGGAACACCTGACCCCAGAAGCTTTTATGCGGACTTGGGCAGCGCCCTCGAATCGGGCAGCGGAATTTACGACATAAAGGCTGTGGTCCTAGATTCGGGGGAGGAAAGGAGAATTAAGACGAAGTATGGGGAAGCATCCGTTAGAGATATTCGGCTGATAGGGGAAGTGGGAGAGGCGAGGCTAACGGTTTGGAGAGACAGGGTCAACGAATTCAAGGATTTGGAGCCCGGGGAGACGCTCTACATCACGGACGTGAGAGTCGAGGGATATAACGTATCCCTGACCCCTAGAAGCATAATAGCGCTGAGGGAGAAACCTTCTGAGGAAGCTCTTGAAAAAATAAGGGAGAGAAAAGTGAAAAATAAAGTAGTTAGGGTCTTAGATATAGTTGAGACGCCTTCGGCCACGATCTACATATCAACCGACGGAGAGAACATCTTGAGAGTATACTCGCCTAAGAAGATCGACGTGAACCCCGGCGAATACATGCTCGTGAAGGAAGCTATACAAGAGGTTAGAAGGGGGAAAATCAGGTTTCTGTGCGGAGAAGGCGATGTAGAGAAGGTTGAGCGAGCTGAGGAAATTCAGCCGCCTAATCGATTAATTAAGCTTAAGGAGATAGCTTCGAGAGAAGGAATAGACATCAGGGATGCGATAGTCGAGGGAACGCTCTACACGAAGACCCAATTAGTCACGATAAAGACCAGATTCGGGGAAGCGGAGAAGATAGGGTTCTGGCTAAAAGACGAAGACGTTGCAGTCCAAGGATCTGCCTGGAGGGCAAAAGCCAAGGAAATCGCGGAGATAGAAGGAGGAAAGAGGATAAGGCTGAAGTGGGTCAATATTCGAACCAACATCTTCAACGAGCCCGAAATCCAATTGGACAACGAGTCGATAATTGAGGTATTAGAAGAAGCGGAGAAAATCTCAGCAAACTCCTGATAATAAAACTTGAATGATCTCCACAACTCCGTCTCCATCCTCCCTCTCTGCGACATAATCTGCTTTCTCTATGAGAGATGGATCGGCGTTGGCGACGACGGCCTTAAAGTC